>JAYELY010000026.1:0-5669 GCA_034717795.1 Caldifarciminota bacterium | reverse complement strand
CATCTGCCCACACCTCGGTCTCGGCTATACCGCTTGAGTTGGTTTCGATAATCCAGTTATCATCCGCTATATGGAACGACTCCGCCGGACCATCTATCAACTCAATCATTATCGAAGAACCAGCCCCTACAGGTTTACCAGCAACATAAGCTTCTGCATGAAGGGTTGAATGAACTTCTATGGGAACTATCGTAGGGTTAAGGTAAGCATAAAGTGAATCTACGCCAGGCTTAACAATCACCGGAGTCGGGTACTTGGAAAGCTCACCTTCAGAATCTCTCGCACTGATGTACTCACCTGGCGAGATGTTAACGCCTTTGAATAGAATCTTCACCTCAGCTTTGCCGTTCTGGATAGGGAACGCATCCGTTGTCCAGTCTGTAAGGTCAGCGTTATCGTCGTCTAGGATGGTTACATCGGTAGCTGTGTAGTTATTTACGAGGTTCCAACACTTGTCAACGGCCCATACATTCACCGTGTAAGGGGTTCCAAGAAAAGCATCGGCTGCATCATTTTCTTTACCAGGAAGATAGTTATCGGTTGAATCATCACCAGGAACCCAACTTTCCTCCGGGCAAAGCATAAGCAGGTATTCAACAGTACCTGCGCCGACTGCCACATTACTTACGTCCTCCAGTAAACCGCCGCCCGAAACGGTAAGGGTTTGGGTACCCGCTCTGCGAAGCTCGATGGAGTTTGCACCTACCACAGGAGTTGCAGGCAGGTAACCGAAGGGATCGGTGGTTTCAAGGTTCGGGGTCTGGCTTCCAGTTACAGGGTTCCACCACTTGTCGCAGATGTTGATGGTGTAGGTACTATCACCACCGGCTATTACCACGGCTGAACCATGCTTTCCTGTTGTGTCCGTGGCAAGCCCGGAATCAGGAACCTCACCTGGCGCAAGTATCTGCCAGCGATTAGGGGCACCCACTACCACATTGAATGGGTCTGATTCGCCGTTCTCGATCCCTTTGCTTGCAAAAAGTTTAAGATTCGTGCCGGGGTGAGTAATCTGTATGGAGTCGTCATACTCAAAAGTAGTGGGGCCTGTTTGAGTAAGATCAACCTCGGTAGGATAAGCCCACGTTTTTTGCCCTGGCTTAACAAATAGATCAACATTATCCACTGCATCTGACGTGATGACTACCCTAACCGGAACACCAACGGTGGTGGGATCTCCATCTGGGAAAGTAATTGTAATGGCTGCAGAAGCGGCCACAACAAGAAGGACAGTAAGAAGTGCTACCTTCTTCATTATTTCCCTCCTTGGGCTTAAGTTTGTTTGACTTCCTTTTACTTACTTCTTTAGTGTATAACTATACACTCTTTCTATGCTTTGTCAAGCATGCCGGAGCGCAGAATTGAACTGCGGACACCGGGTTTTTCAGACCCGTGCTCTACCAACTGAGCTACCCCGGCAACAAGCTAAGAATATACTGATTTTACCGGGCATTGTCAAGCCCCAGCATACTCGCCTCGCGGGCCGAACAATACGCGCCCGAGCCTAAGCATCGTGGCGCCTTCCTGAACCGCAATCTCGAAATCGTCGCTCATACCCATCGAAAGATGCGGCATATAGCACCCGAAGACGCTTTCAACCCGGTCGCGCAGCTCACGCAAGAGCACGAAACTGCGTCTTATTCTATCCTTGTCCTGAGTCAAAGGACCCAGTGTCATCAAGCCTACCAGCTTGATGTGTTCCAGTTTCAAAACCTCCGCAACCAGCCCGGCCAGACCATCCGGAGCCACGCCGAACTTGGTCTCCTCCCCCGACGTGTTAACCTCCACCAGGCAAGGTATCGTTTTGTCCAGCTTTGCGCTTTCCTTCTCGATCTCGTCGGCAAGACGTTTTGAATCCAGGCTCTGGATCATGGTGAATATGTCAAGCGCCTTGCGAACCTTGTTGCGCTGCAGGTGGCCAACCAGATGCCACTCGATTTCTGCGTCAATCTCTTTATATTTCACCTCTGCCTCTTGGACGCGGTTCTCCCCTATTATGTTGATACCGGCGGCGATTGCTTCGCGCACAACCTCTGGAGGATGGGTCTTGGTAACTGCAACGATCTTTACCTCTAGAGGATCCCTGTCTACTCGTGCGCACGCGGCGGCTATGCATTGTCTTACTTTTCCCAGATTCTCGCTAACCACCCCACATCCTCTCACGCTTCTTCCATAGCTCCCTGAACTCAAGGCCTGCGCGAAGTTCAACATGATACTCCGAGATTTCCCCTCCGTTACGCAGACCGCCTGAAAGCTGGATGATTCCATAACCGTAAGACTCGATAGGTATGCGCGTTCCTATACCAAGGTAGATGTCGCGTATAGGTAAACCACCTGCGGACTCCACGTACCAGCTCTTCCATCCGGCCTTGCCAGTTAAAATGAACGGTTTAAGCTCCCAACCACCGTTGACCTCAACAAGATGCCCTGTAATAAAGGAGAGGTAGCCGGAATCTTCCGCTTTCTGCTGGATATACGCCAGGCCCAGTTCAAGCTTATCTGTGGAGTAAGTAATGATCCCTCCCAACTCCGCAGGTTGGGTGTATGAGGCCGAGTCAACGACCGTGGTATCACGGGAGGTCTGCACCTCGGTGGTAACCTGAAGGCCAAGGGGATGTGCATAGAAGCCGCGAAGCTCTACCTGACCTATCTTGAATCCCGCCATACCCCACACGCCGTTGCCGCCGAAATAATATAGAAGAGAATCAATCGTTATCTGGTTAAGTTCGACGATCTCAGAATCCCAGCGCTCCCAGGCTCCGCCGAACAACCTTTCGTATCCAACACCCAGGTAGATAATATCGTAGAAACACTTATCGAGCGAGAGCCTTAGCCCTTCGATCCCACCTCGGCCCTTAACCCTGCGGATAAGCGTATAATCTGCCGAACGGGCGGAGTCGCTCTCTACGTAAAAATCAAGATTGAAACGCTGGGTGATCTGCGCTCCAAGCCCGAAGCGCCACGGCAGAGGGAAGTAGAACCGGAATCGTTCAGGGCGCAGAAGGAAAGCGTTTTGCCCTGTCTGAGCATCGGTTGCGTATACGTACTCCGAAGTGAAGCGAGCCTCAAGGATTGTTTCGCTCATTGACGGAATCTCGAGGAACTCAGCCGGCGGGGTGTAGCCACCCAACCCGCGCGTGTTGAAGACGGAGTATGCTAAAAGCGCCGAACTCAGCAGCAGAAGTAATGTAAGAAATCTTTTCACCGACCCTCCCCTGGGAAACGAGTCTCAGGCACGGCGGTATAGGTAACAACAAGTCTCGGCGTCCCCGTGATGCGACCCAGAGCGTGAATCCTCCTCTCCTGGCCGAACGAAGGGTTGAAGGCAAGGAACGAATGGGATACTACGAGCCCGAAGTTGGAGTCGGGTTCATCCACCCAGAGCTGCATCACACCGACAAAAGAAACAGAGAGGGAGTCCGAAGTCACATCTATCGAGTCCCTTCCTGCGATCGCCGATGCCAGCTCGCTGAACCGGCCGGCATAATCATCAATCAAGCGGTAGCAAACGAAGTCCAACGTGCTCTCGGGCGAGAAGAAGTTCTCGTATTCCACCACCAGATAGGCGGAAGTGATATCAATATCTTGCGGGAAGGTATCCAGAGGAAAACGCATGAAGACCCTCCATGCCAATCCTGCTCCAAGCAAGGTATCGTCGGTAGGTGCTTCGTAAGGCTTAAGGATGGCTGCATCGTAGACCGCAGCATAGTAGTCGGCCCCTGCCACTGATGAGAACTTGGTGGTATCATCCGCATCAAAACCGAGGATAAACGGAGCATAAACCTCCTTCTCGTCAGAACCCAGGTAGCAAAAACCGTCATTCTGAGGGAGAAGAATAATTCCCTGGTTGTAGTCCTTAAGTCGGTCCGGATCGAGTTTAAGCTCTACGGTATCTTTCTTTACTTCGATCTCACCCATAGAATCGGTCGAATCGAATACCCCGCCCGGGGTGGGCCACCAATTATGATAGGCATCTGCGAGCATCCATGTACAACCCTCCTCCTCCCAATCCGTGGTAATCGGATAGATGCGGAATAAAACATCCGACTGAGCGATCTCGCCCTCGGGATAGCGCCTGAGGCAAAGCTTTACCGAGTCGAATGCAACTATCGAATCAAGGCCATCTATCGAGATAAGGATGCGCGCCTCGGTCAAGTCATCTCGCCCGCCTATGAGTGTTGTCGCCTCGCCCAGAGCAATCTGCTTGACAAAGCTTGCAACCGTATCAGGCTCAAGCACAACTTCCTCGACTTTAAGGTCTCCGCGTCCAAGCTCATCAAAGCCCAGCGGACCTTGCTCGCATCCTGCCAACAGATACGCTAAACTACCCAACAAGAATAATCTAGCTGCCAAATTCTTCTTTGATCGCATCCACTACTCCTTCGCGGACTACAAAACAAGCAAGACGCAACGCGTTCTGGATCGCATGAGAGGAGGATCGACCATGGGAGATGATCACAGGACCTCTTACCCCCAAAAGGATCGCCCCGCCCGACTCCTCATAGTTCAGCCCGCCTATAAAATCACGGAATACCTTCCTGGAGAACCAACTGCGCCACCGGTACTTCTGCCCTGTGGTGTGTAAGGCAGAAAACACCGCCTCACCCATACCCTCACATACCTTGAGCATCACGTTGCCGGTGAATCCATCGGTTACTATCACGTCAACCTTGTCGCTAAACACCTCAGAACCCTCAAGATTGCCGATGAAACGAATTGGAGCCTCGGTAAGAAGCTCGTAGGTCTCCTGAGTCAACTGGTTTCCCTTGCCGCGTTCATGCCCGACGTTTATCAGTCCCACGCGAGGCTCGGGAACGTGGAATATCTTCTCCATAACTATACGCCCCATGACCGCGTAGTTCCTCAGCTGCACCGGCTTGGGGTCCACGTTGGCTCCGACATCCAGGACAAACGTGTGCCCATTGGGGGCAGGAAAGGGCGCCCCCAAAGCAGGCCGCTTTATCCCCTTGATCCTCCCCAGGGTAAAAAGGGAGAAGGCCATCACCGCGCCGGTGTTGCCGGCACTTACGAACGCGTCCACCTCGCCCCTTTTGAGCAGATCGATACCCCTGGCGATGCTGGAGGAGGTTTTGGTTTTCAAGACCTCGCTCGGAGCCTCATGCGTATCGACTACCTGCTTAACTTCTACGAACTCAAGGTTGCGGGCTTTCTTGATAGCCTTTTGGAAGGGTTTGAGCGCCTCCCGCAGCCCCAGCAGAACAACCCCAAGATCGGTATCCTCTGCAAGAGCGGCTAACGCACCTTCCACCTCAGAGGACGCGGCAGCGTCGCTGCCCATCGCGTCAAGCGCAATCTTCACTTCTTAGACTTGCTCTCCACAACGATAACTTCGTGGTCCCCGTAGAATCCGCAGTTCGGACAAACCCGGTGCGGCTGCTTGGGCTCGTGGCACTGCGGGCATACGCTCAACGCCGGAGCCTGTAACTTCCAATGTGTGCGACGCTTACGACTACGGCTCTTTGAATGTCTTCTCTTAGGTACTGGCATTTATTTGTTCCTCCTTAAATCTGAACCCCTATGTTAGTGAAAATAGGCCAATTGTCAACACTAGGACCCATCATATTCCTCTGCTTGAACAGGTCAGGTTTACATCGCACTCGTCATGATTATGGGGTCCCCGCAAGAGCGCGAAGCGATCTTGTGGGGTA
>JAYELY010000025.1:0-5677 GCA_034717795.1 Caldifarciminota bacterium | reverse complement strand
TGGTGCTACGAAAAGCGAAATTACGGCTGGAGAGATCCTATGTACCCGGAAGATACTATCGGATTAGAATGGGACAATTATGAGACGGTTATTTTTACGATAACTGATTCTACATGGGAAGGAGATACTTTAGTATTTGGCCCTGACTGGTTCAACTGTATAGAACCTCGAATATGGCAAGACAGCATCCGAATTCACACTGGCTCTTATTTTAGTTATTGGTTTGGCTCTGTCAGCATATCAAAACCTGAACCTTATGAGAGCGACTACGGCTCGAACAGGATAACCATTCGAAACGATACTATGTGTTTAGTAACTGGTGGGGATAATCAACCGTATTGTTTTAACCATCACTCACTGCCTTTTAACAAAACGACAAGTATGCCTATAACCTGGCACTGTATATTTGAAACAAGAGTAAAAGGGATTGGAACTATAAATCAAGGGGAATCCTTTTGGGAATCTTGCCCACAGTATTCCGATCGTGAAAATTACCGCCTCCTCTACTTCTACAACGGCAAGGATACGGTGTATAAGGCTCCGTAACGCGAAACCTTTCAGACCCCCGGATACGTCTTACTTCTAAAAGTTTGCCTCGCGCCAACCGACGGAATAAATCGTTGACAACGCGGTATTTCTTCTTAGACTAGGAGTGAGTCATGAAGGTATTACTATTGCTGTATTTGGCGGTCCTGCCCCAAAAGGAGGTGCTGACCTACGACGTCAACCTGGGTCCCATATACGCCGGAACGATGAAGCTTTCCTTTATCCAGACCACCTTCGAGGGCCAGCCCTGCTACCGGTTCCGCTCGGTCCTCTCATCCCTTGAGAGCCTTTCATGGCTCTTTACCCTGAACGACACCATCTACTCATACGTAACCCGCGATTCATTCAAGGTGCTCTACTTCGAGAAGCGAATGCACGAGACCAACTACGACACCGTAATAAGGGTGCGCTTCGACTGGGAGGGTCAGCGCATCTGCTACGAGGACGGCTCCTCCTATCCCCTGCTGCCCGGCACCCTGGATGTGGTCTCGATCTACTATTACTTCAGACTCAACCCTCTATCAGTGGGCGAGGAACGAGAGGTTGTTCTGCATGCCGACCGCATGACCGAGCGAGCCACGGTACAGGCGGTCAAGGAGGTGGCGGTGCGATCGCAAGCATCGCCAACCGGCAGCTTCACGTGCACCAAGCTGGTACCCGACGTTCAAGGCAGGGGCAGCTTCGGCTCGGGCGGCAACCTGATCTTCTATCTTACGAACGATGAGAACCTATATCCCGCGTTAATCAGGACAGTTATGACAGTTGGCTCCATCTCAGCGAGGCTAAAATGGATCTGGTTCGAGTAATCACCCCACGCGAACACTTCGCGTTCGCGCCGGGACCCCGCCAGTAACACGTCATGATACAGGAGATATTCCCATGACTTCCAAAGCCGCCAAGTCACCTGCCATCCATGCCATTCTTCTTGTAGGCGGCAAGGGCGAGCGATTCTGGCCCGCAAGCACGCCGGAACGCCCCAAGCAGTTTCTTAAGATATTTTCGGAAAAATCAATGGTGGCCGAAACGGTGGATCGCATAAGTTCAATGATTCCAATGACTAACATTCACTACGTACTGCCTCCTCATCTGGAAGCGCTTTTGAGGCAAGAAATCAAGGGTGTCAAGGGCAAGAACATGATCATCGAACCCGAGGGCCGCAACACCGCACCGGCCATAGCGCTTGCCGCCAGAACATTAAGGGACAAACCGGACGCTGTCATGGCGGTGCTGCCCGCGGATCATTTGATATCGCCAAAGAAAACCTTCATCTCCGATCTGAAGGCGGCGGTAAGATTGGCCCAGAAGGATTTTCTTGTAACCTTCGGCATCCCGCCTTCAAGACCCGAAACCGGCTACGGGTATATTGAGATTGACCGTAACACCCCCTTAGGCCGACGGGAGTTTAAGGTCAAGCGTTTCAGGGAGAAGCCGGATAAAAGGACGGCCAAAAGGTACCTGAAATCCGGCAATTTCTTCTGGAATTCGGGGATGTTCACCTGGAAAGTCTCAACGATCATTGAAGCATTCAGACAGCACCATCCCCAGATATATAAGGGTCTTCTTGCGGAGCGATCCAAGGAACCTACCAAGCGATCCTACGCCAGGTTAGAGGCCACATCTGTTGATTATGCCATTATGGAGAAGGCCGAAAACGTGGCGGTAGTGCCTGCAAAATTCCGCTGGGACGACGTCGGTTCGTGGAGCGCTCTGGAACGTCACCTGCATCAAGGACTTGACAAAAACACTAGGATTGGTAAACTTATAGTATTGGAAAGCAAAGGATGTATCGCGGTCGCCCCCGAGGGCGAGATCGCTCTGTTGGGCGTGCGCGATCTTGTAGTTGTGAAAGCTAAAGATACAGTGCTCGTATGTGCAAAGGATCGGGCCGCCGATGTCAAGAAACTCCTTGCACGGCGGACTCCGGTGAAACCCTAGGAGGAGCAAAGATGAAGCGTTTGATTGCAGTGGCTCTGGTGGCCGTTGTGTTAGGGTTAGGATTTGTGGGCTGTACTCCGCGCAAAACCACGAAGGTAGTCTCCCCGGGTCAGGACTACTCCCTGTATGAGATGGAGCAGCCCGGGGACACGACTATTACCCCGAGTACAGCTACAGTACCCGGCTACCGGGTACAGATCTTTGCCTCAAGCACCAACGAAGGTGCCAACAAGGTAGCCAGCGAAGCGCGTTTCAAGTTCACCGAGCGGGTCTACGTCGAATACGACGCCCCCTACTACAAGGTACGTATAGGCGACTACAAGAACCGCTCCGACGCCGAGATACTGCGTGAGAAGGCAAAGAATCTCGGCTACGGCGACGCCTGGATCGTCCAGACGGAGGTCAATGCCCAGTAAGCTGCTCGTTGCAACGTCTAACAAGGGCAAGCTGCGAGAGTTCAAGAAAGTACTCGGTGGGATTGTTGAGATAGTGAGTCCCACCGAGCTTTCTCTTTCCCCAAAAGAAATTAAAGAAGGCACAAGCTACGCAGAAAACGCACTTGCCAAAGCCAAGGCCTGCCGGGATCAATTCGATGGTTTGATCTGCGGCGAGGATTCAGGGTTGGAGGTGGATGTTCTGGGAGGAAAGCCGGGGCCTTTGTCGGCAAGGTACGGCGGGGAAGATACGTCGCATCCTGAAAAGTGCATGATGCTTCTTGAGGAATTGAAGGATGTACCGCTCTATGCAAGGACCGCCAGATTCAGAGCGACTATTGCCCTTCTGAATGGAAACGATGTGGAGACGTTTGAGGGTGCGCTTGAGGGCTGGGTGGGGTTCGAGTACCGGGGGACCGAGGGGTTCGGCTACGATCCGATCTTCATTCCGCAGGGGTTCTCACAGACGAATGCGGAGTTGGGTTTAGGGATCAAAAACAAGATCAGTCACCGCGCCCAGGCGATCGGCAAACTGACGGAGTATCTCAGAAGCCGTTGAAGATTATTGTAGGTGCACGGCACAGTGTGCCCCTTGAGATGCTTAGCATCTCATAGGGTATGCCGTGCCCTTAACCCTCCTTTTGTCCTTCGGACAAAAGATCGGGGATGGAGGAACAGACTCTCCAGCCTGACATCCTGATTTTGGAAAGCGACAACCGACACACGCCGCAATGACACGGGCATTACACTCCATATGTGACCTGCAGCAAACCTAAAGGTTCGCACTACTTATCTTAAACTCAACTGTACCACCATGTGGGTGTACTATCACGAGGATGCCTTGCCCCTACTTTAGACGGATTGACTCCTGTCAATCGAAGGTTATAATTGAATCAGCACCACCTCTTAGGAGGTGTGTGTTACAGACGGGGAGTAGCGTAGTCCGGTTCAACGCGCCTGCTTTGGGAGCAGGAGATCGGGGGTTCGAATCCCCCCTCCCCGACTTTTTTAACCCCACTTTTTACCCCACACGGCTGCTTTGCATCCGTGCGGGGACCCCGAGTAATATACCCCACAAATCTGCTTCGCATCTTCGCGGGGACCCCAAATATAATATGCTCCTTTTTTCGTGGAACGAAAAAAGATCGCAGGCAATCGCCGGAATCGGAAATAAAAGCCCGGTGACTGCAAAGATTCCAAGCGTAATCCAGGAAAGCCTGTTATGGCCAGAATTCCACTCCACGTACTCATGCGCTGGATAACCTCCTCAAAATTACAGCGCTTCTCAGATATCCTCAGGATTCACCAGCTGGAACCAGTTGCCGTCAGGATCGGTAAAGGTAGGACATTTTTCCGATCCGTCCGAGCCCTTGAACTCAAGTCCGCGGGATGCGAGTTCATCCATGGTCTTTCGCAGATCATCGGTATAAAGGGTGATCCCCTGAGGCGTGTGCTGATAGTCAGGTGCAGGGGAGGGATTTTTGCCAGGTCGCAACAGAATCTCGGTATCGCCGAGCTTCACCCAGACGTACTTTACGCCCTGTACAGCCACCTCCTCAAAGCCGAGGACTTCAACGTAGAAATCCTTCGACTTCAAAGGGTCGGCGGCGAACAGCTCGATGTGGCCTATCTTCATGATCGCTCCTCTTTTTGTTCTACCATACCCCACAGGTCAACCGGTATGCCGTGCGGGGTTCTGAAAGTGGCTTTGTATAGAGGGAAACCTTCACCCTGGAGTTCTGGTTTGACTTCAAATTCGATACCGCGTTTTTCAAGTTCTTCAGTGACCTTAATGAGATCCTGGATCATGAATTGCAACCGGATGGCGTCTGTAGACGTGTCTTTACCTTCCTCTGCCGGCACGATGCTCAAGTAGAACTCCTTATCCGGACTTGTAAACATCGCATACTCAGGACCTAAGGCGTTGGGATCGAAACCAAGGATATCAAGGAAGAATCCTACCTCAGCGGCAAAATCTTCAACCTTGTACTCTACGCAGTTCTTCCAGCAGGGCCCCAGTTTGAATGGATATGGATGTGCCGGTTCTTTCCAAAGCTTATCCCAATCCTCCTTGGTCTTTGCCTTGCGCGCAACCTCAAGCCTGGCCTCACCCAGCTCTCTGAATCTTGATTTATCAGCCATCATTTACTCCTTTACTCAGCCTAGATTCCCTCACCCGGCGCGGTGTTGAAGTAGATGAGATTGCCGTCCGGGTCAAGGATTTCTGCCCCGTCCGAGCCGTCCGACTCCGTGTGTGCATCAACCTCCATAGTAAGACCTTGGGACTTCAGGACATCGGCGATAGCAAAAACGTCGCCGCCGCGGAAGTTGAGGGTGTTCTTGGAAATATGTCCCTGATACAACCCAAGGATGCAGTTCGAGTTCTTAATTATTAACCAGCCTTCCTCAATTTTGCCGTCAATCTCCTTGAACCCCAGCTTCTTGTAGAATTCCAGGGATTTATTGATATCGGCCACCCTCAGACATAATTCAAACCTGCCGAGGGTCAACTCCTTTGATTCTTGATTCATGCTCCTCCTTAAGGGTCATAATCGGCATAGAAAAAGAAGAACTGCTGACCGTCCGGCGCTCTGGTCATGCCGTACACGATGCGTCCCTTTTTATCTTCTGTTCTGAAAAAAACTCTACCCCTTCTCTTTTCAGACCCTCGATGCGTTCGATTCATCACCGGCGAAATACGTTAATCCCAACTCCTGATAAAACTCCCGTGACTTACCCACATCCTTGACGGATACGGCAAT
>JAYELY010000024.1:0-5684 GCA_034717795.1 Caldifarciminota bacterium | reverse complement strand
CTGCAACCCAAAGCACCTCCTTGCCCGCAAGCGAGTGAAAACGCACGAGTATATCCTGAAGCTCGTTATCAAGCATATGACCCAGGGTCAGCTTACCTGTAACGTTGGGCGGCGGGATAACTATGACAAAGCGTTCCTTTTCCTCGTCGGGCTTGGGCGTGAACAAACCCTCCTGGACCCAGGCCTTGTACAACCGCTCCTCTATGCCCTTTGGATCGTATCTCTTCGGGAACTCCGCTTGCATCGGTTATTATAGAAGATGCCTAGGAAAAAGTCAAGCCAGAACTTAACTATGATGGATAACTACCAACGTCTCTCTCTGAAGTTATCGATAATGAACTGGGCGAAGTCTATTGCTTTCGAAGCCTTAAGATTAATCTCACCCAAGTCTTCAGGCGAGTAATCGCAATGATGTCTCCACCTTTTGAGGATACCTAATCTGTTACCTACTAATTTCCACTTGCTAGTAATATTTCCCAGAGTGTACTTAAAATACTTGACAAGATCATCGTGTTCGATACCCTTTTGGGGGATAAAATTCGGAAATCTGCATGCATATTTGTAAGCGGAATGATACGTCGCATAATATGCTCTACTGATCGCGCATCTGTATGCAGCTTCAGGGGCGTTTGATACGTTCGGGTGTTCTTTTAGGTATTGGGCTAAATTTAGATACTCGCTCCACTGGAATAGCATATTTTATTGAGGATGGCGGTAATCAGTCGTTATCAATAACCATCCAGATTCCCCTGAGATTTGTTTGTCGAATTCCGCAGATACCTGATCTATCTTCCCCCAAATATCTACATCCTCGTAAGAACCTAACCTCACTTCAAGCGTTAGGTGCTCGTCTCCGAATTCAGGGTCGCGCTCAAGTTCAAGAACTAACTGAGCGCCTGGTTCGGATTCGAAAACTTCCTTGGTTCGACGACAAGCGCGGAGCGTCAAATCTACTATATCTTTGTGCCGGAAGAGGTAATCCCGAACATCAGAGATGTTTGAGATAAGCAACCCTTCTGAAATAATGCAATCCAGGACCCACTGGATTCGCAACATCAAGATCACAAGGCTATTCACCCATTCGAAAACCGGTTTTCTTAAATCGAATGGGGCCAAAAAAGCCGCCCCGCCTCCCGCTCTCCAAGGGCTTATGGGTAATAGATAATCGCAGCGAGGCCGGGGTTGTTCTGCTGGAACCTCTTTTTTGTTCCACCATAAGATTCTGCGTTGCGAAGGATGGATGGTCTGTAATGGAGAGGAGTTGGTTGTCATTACTTTACTCCCTCGAAAAGCTCGCGTGCCTTATCGGTTATGCACCCCTCAAAAATCTCCTCTATTTTTTGGTGTGCGTTCTCTATCCATTCTAACCGAGAACTCCAAGAAACCTGCTCGGGCTTGACTAGCATGTAATCTATTCCCAGGATGAATGCAGATATGTCCTCTCTCTCTGAATAGCCATTGGTTAATTGCACCTTGCACAAGTCCCTTCCTGCTTCAAAAGGAAATATGCATCCGACGATAAAGTCCGACTTATTCTGAGGCAGCCTCTTACCAAGAGATGGGTTGAATTCAAAATACTCCTCAACCTCAACTGGCTTCTTGGGAACTTCTATTCGGTTAAGGTAACGAAGAATTATCTCAGATACACTTTTTACCTCGACAACTTGCGTTACGGCATCCAAAACTGTCTTGATCCTAGGTTTGAATTCGCCCCACGATTGATAGGGCTTCAAGCGACTCACACTAAAACGCGGAGTTTCAAGCCATATTCGAATAGACGCACTCTTATCCTCTGTTGAAAAAACTGCCACCTCACTCTTTTGAACTTTCGGCGACTCTTCCTCAGGTGAAAGTGCTATTTCCTGTATATAACCGCGTTTCCTTACGGGGAACTCTCCTTTGACTTTTTCGTAAACCAATCCAGGGACTACAGGGTCCCACTTTGAATTCTCGCCTGAAGACTCTAAAGTCAACCTTACTTCACAAGCTGCCTCGACGATTGGAGGATTGGCATATTTCTTACCCATTAAGGATACTCCTTTTCACCTGACTGGAACTCTACTTCTGCACTCCCAAATGTCAACACCTGCTAAATTATACCTCTACCCCTGATTGAGTCAATAGAAACCTGAAGAATCCTATCTCAGTACGATCAGGGGCAGGCTGCGTGCCTGGCCTGCGGCCTTGTATAGCCGCTCCTCTATGCCCTTTGGATCGTATCTCTTCGGGAACTCCGCTTGCATCGGGTATTATAGAATCCGTCTACGGGAAAGTCAAGGGTAGGAAGTTCGTGCGCCAAGAGATTGTTGCCAGGGTGGTAGGCGGATGGGACCCCCTCTTCACCCCACTCGTTCGCTGCACGACCGAGCGGGGACCCCCTCTCACGGATTCTCAAAAAAAAGAGCCTGGCCAATCAGCCCCCGACCTAACCAGCCAGGACATTAAGGTGTCTTCTTAGCCCTCCCAAACAATCTTATTTACGCATGCCCCAAGAGGGGTCCAGCACCTCACCGTTCGCAAAGATACTCGGCGACGAAGTCCCCGCCGCTTGTTCCGTCGAAATCGCCATCGATAGGGTTGCCATCCTTATCGGCTACCCACTCCAGGAACCGGGAACGACCTACGATCCGAACCTTTACCTGTCCACCGCCTTCGGGAAGAAGTTCGCTTACCGGCTGCACGGACTCAAATCTAACGGTTTGTTCATCTGGAAATGTAATCTTGCCATCAACCAACTCTACAACATCAGTGCTAACGATAAACGTCCCTCCGCTCGTAACAGACCTCGGATTTATCGGTTGAGTGAACTTGTAGGTAAGCACGAGCTTGTTGTTTTCGATCTTGAGAACTTCTGCGGTCTCGCGACCGGCTACGAGCTGTAGCGGCTTCGCCGCACAGGCCAACGCTCCAATAGCAAGCACCACGAAAGCTGCAACACTAATCGTTCTTCGCCAACGCATTCCGCCTCCTTGCCTATACTATTACTCCCGCACCTGTATTATTACTTCCCCATCTGTAGGTCGCGAGGTATATCCCCGAACCTGACTGAGCCTCTATAATCACTTTAGTCCAAATTCCTTACTTGTCAAGCCCTGCCACGGGAATTAACTAGTAAACCTGCTCGAAGGTCGGCTTTGGATAAAGTGTCTTTGCCCCACTGGACATAAAGTCGGCCCTGCGGCTCTTCCTTATTCGGGTTCCTCGCGGCGCCGCCTGTATCCTTGTCGGGTACACGGCAACGGTGGGGGGTATAATCTTATCTCAATACGATCACGGGCAGGCTGCGAGCCTCGCCCGAAGCTTCCAGTCGTACGAAGTAGATGCCTCTGGGTACGGGCTGACCAGCGTCGTTGCGGATGTCCCAGACCAGAAGGTGCTCGCCTTGCTCCTGGCCGCCTACGTTCAGAGTGCGAACCCTGGTTCCGGTAACGTCGTATATCTCCAGCGCAACTCTCGCATCAGCAGGCAGGAAGTAGCGTATCTGCGCCGACTGCCGGGTGGGGTTTGCCGACACGTTGGTAAGCTCCAGGCCGGTATGGGGAGAGACGGGCGGCTCCTCGGCACCCTCGGCGTCGTAGCACTCACTCATGAGCGTCGTGATGGTATAGGGAGTCAGACGCGCCTTTATTACAAAACTCGTGACGCCGGCCAGTGTATACTCCTCGTCATAGGAGGCTTCCCACACACGTGCAAGATAGTCTCCAGGCTCAAGGCCTTCCAGTATATGGGTGAAGTCGAAGTAACACATACAATAGCAGGGGTGGGTTCCCAGATCACGTTCGTAGATGTCTATGATACCTGCGGTATCCGGATTGGGTTTGATCTCAAAGGACATATCCTGGCAGCAGTTGAACCAGGCGCTGTCGTGGTGAACGTATGCGGTGTTGTCCTTCACCTCCGACCACACCCTGCCCGAGGCGTAGGCAGGAATTGCAGCTGCAACGAGAACCAGGGCTGTCAGGATTAAAAACCCTCGTTTCATACGCTACCTCTTTCTTACCTCAGAACGACAAAGGGCAGGCTGCGCGAGGAACCCGAAGTCTCGAGACGCACGAAGTAGATGCCTCTGGGCACCGGCTGGCCCGCGTCGCTGCAGGCGTTCCAGACAACGCTGTGCTCGCCGGCCTCACGGAAGCCGAGATTCAAGGTCCACAACTTTATCCCGATCACGTCATAGACGGCGATTGTGACCGACGCCGCTTCGGGAAGAACGTAGCTGATCTCCACTGGATTGCGGGTAAGTGAAGTAGTTGAGAGCGTAAGACCTTCTGGACTCGAAGGGTCCTCTTCCACTGCAGGCCATCCGCCGCACTCGCTGCGTGCGCTGGCCGTACGGTAGAGTCCCACCTTGGCAGGGATTATGAAGCTGGTTTCCCCGGCCAGCCTGAAGCCATTGGTGTCGTAGCGATTGTTCTCCCATACCCGGGCGACGTAGCTCCCCGGCGCAAGTCCCTCTATCTTGTGGGTGAAATCGAAGTCGCACATGCAGTCGCAGGGATGGATGTCGAGATCCTCCTCGAAGATGTCTATGATGTAGGCATCCTGTCTTATCTCGAACACCATCTCAGGGCAGCAGTTGAACCAGGCGCTGTCGTGATGGACGTATGCCACGTTATCCTTGACCTCGGACCACACCCTGCCCGAGGCGTAGGCGGGGATCGCCCCCAGCAGGCAAACCACAAGCGCAAGAAAGGCCATTCCTTTTTTCACAAACCACCTCCTCGGTTGGTTAGCACTATCAATGTAGTCCAAAAACCGGGGTTGTCAAGTCCACCCTACGCATCCACTTTCGTGGCTGCGTAGGGACCCCGGAGATGATAAACAAATCGGGCCGGGCGAAGGCCAGCATCTACGAGCTCGTCGGCTTCGGAAGATAGTTTATACGTAAGACTTAACGTAAGAATGAGGGCTCAGTCGCCCTTGACAAACATTAAAATATGCACATAATTAAACGATGAGTAATGAGGTCTCTCCAAAGATGGTAAATACCATCCTGTTTTTCCTTCACGAGGCCAACAATAGGAAGTTGGGTAAAGTGAAGTTGGCAAAGCTGTTGTTTTTTGCAGACCTGAAAGCCTACAAAGCAACAAACGAGCCTATCACTGGGATCGATTACCTTCGGATGAACCTGGGGCCAATGCCTCAAGGATTTGATAAAGTTCTGGACTCTATGCAGCGGGCAAAACTTATAAGAAAGGGGCGAAGGAATCAAACTCCGTTCTTGCCTGCAAAGCCCTACGATTTATCTGTCTTCTCAGAGACCGAACAGAAAGTGCTCCGCAGCGTGGCCAAGGAGTTCCTCTCCTGTTCTACCGAGATGATAATATACTTAAGCCATCAAAACTATGCCTGGATACACCTGCTGCCAAGAAGCTATGTGTCTTTGGAGCTTGCTTCCCTGGATTCCGAAGAAGAGGTTAAAGAATTGATCGCTATTGCCAATAAGTTAACTGCGACGGAGATTATCGAAGGAAGCCCTGAGCTTCTTGCATCTCTCAAAAGGGGAATAGAAGACGCAAGAAGGGGCAAATTATATCCGGTCGATTCCCTTTTTGAGTAGGGTCTTGTACACTTTAGCAACGAACTTCTTGGCATGATTTCGACTTCCTCATCAAGATTTCTATTAGTTTATCCACCTGCTCGGCAAAAGTCAACCCTCTGTGGTTGTACCTGAATTCCATCTC
>JAYELY010000023.1:0-5704 GCA_034717795.1 Caldifarciminota bacterium | reverse complement strand
AGCACTTGGCCGTCACCTGGATCTTGCCCTGATAGAACGGGTGCATAATCATCGCATCCTTGCCAGGCTTTTGGGCCTTGGTAAGAAGTTCCTCAACGTTCCTTTCTTCCATTATTGTTTCTCCTTTGGCTTGAGTTTAAATCTTTCGGGTAAAAGCTGATCAAGCGTTGACCAGCGCTCCTTTTCTTCTGTAAACATGAGAATTGGAACCTCTCCCTCTGCAAATTCCGATATCACCGCAAGGCACGCCCCGCACGGAACTGAAGGTTCATCTGTAGGGGTATAGACGGCGAGTGCGGTGATTCTCTTCTCCCCTGCCGAGACAGCAGAGAAAACTGCCGCCCGCTCCGCACAGATGGTAAGCCCGTAAGATGCGTTCTCCACGTTGGTGCCGGAATAGATGTGACCGCTTTCTGCTAAAACCGCTGCTCCCACTCGAAACTTGGAGTAAGGAGAGTAGGAATGCAACGCCGCATCACGTGCTGCTTGCTTCAGATTTTCAACTACTTGCGGTGGAAGAAACGATTCTCCACTCGATTGTATTCGAGGGTCACTACCAGGTCGTTCTTCCGGTGACATTAGTCAAGAAGATACGCCGATTCGGATGCTTGTCAAGCATTCCACCCTTCTTCGTCGTGACCGACCGATCACCTCCAACGGAGGTGGTGGCGATCTTTAATGTTCCCTTTCGCCGCAGGCGAAAGGATCGCAAAGCGACGGCTGAGAACGTAGGGGCCGACCGAGAGGTCGGCTTCCATTATCTTCCCCTCCCCTGGTGGGAGGGGTTAGGGGAAGGGGGTTATTTTATCACCACGACTTTTGTGCGTACCGAGTAACCCTCGGTTGAGACCCGTGCAAAATAAACCCCGGAGGGCAACTTAGGTGCTTCCCAGATGCCCTTGCCCTGGATGGTTTCTTTTAGTATTCTCCGTCCGTCCGCGGAGTAGAGGGTTAGGGAAGCCTCGCCCGTAACACTCGCGGACACGTCGTAGAAGAGTCGGTTGAGGGAGGCTGAAACCTGGATGGGGGATTGGGTCAGCCGAGGTTGCTCCTCGACACCTGGAAAGTCCCAGTCAGTGACCTTGGCTATAACGTCCCAGCCGCAGTGTCGCCGGTTCTCAAGCCAGGTGAAAAGAATGCGATCGTTTTGAGCGGACACCCCGCGCCAGCCCGATATCTGGAACGAGTACGACCATTGGTCGGCATCGTTTACCTGGAAGGGAGCAGATATAGGCTCACCGTCTCTTGAGAACAATTTTCCACACAGGCTCAGGTTGCCTAAACCGTCAAGCTCTTTCCAGGTTATCACGAACCGCCCATCAGGGGCCATGGATACAGTGGGAGAATAGTCACCTAGATAGATTGCCTTATTGGTATTCTCATCGATAAACGGCACGTCGATAGTATATGGGGCTCCAACCGTTCCACCATCGCGGTCAAAAACCTGGCAATAAATGCAATCTAGTCCGACGGTCATCCACAGCACGACAAAGCGATCTACTCCATTACAGCCCATTGCCTTCGCTCGTTGGGTTGAATGCCCTGCATCACATCTGAAGGGCCCCCTTTCCAAAATGGCACTGGAGTTATATAAGTAACACATATATTCTCCAGCAGAGGTCTGATTGGAGCCTATAACGAATCCGCCATCGGCAAACTTAAATACCCGCAGGCAACGTCTGGAGTAGAAGCTGTCTATCTTAAAGGGCTGTCCTAACTTGTAGCCGCTGACACTGAAGCGCTGGCCGAAAAGCAGAACATCAGTGTTAGTTACCTTTTCTTCCCATACCACCACGCCTCTGCCGTCATCGCCCACAGCTACCGCAGTACTGTAACAACTCGATGCATCACTTTCGCCTACTTCAATGGGCGCTCCGTTAGGGGTTCCATCGCGGTTAAATCGCTGTACCCAGATGGCATGCAGATTCTCCTCATCGGTTGTGCGATAGGAAAGATACAGCTTTCCGTCAAGCCCAAGTGACGGATAAGCCCACCTGAAGCTATCGGCGCCCCATTCTTGAGCGTCAGGGTTTCCGCCGGCGTCAAAATGCTGCAGGTAGGCGGTACTTTCGCCATGAAAGCCGATGCTTTTCTTCCAATGGACAAAGAACCTGCCGTCAGGGGCAAGCACTGGTTCGTTCCACTCCGCATGAACGCCGGGTTCATCGTCGCATACCCTGAGTTGAGTCCCCGGCGTACCGGTAGGCAGCACCGGCCTTGCATACACCATCTGATCCTCAATCCAGGTCACGTGGTATCGGCCTTCACTGGCTCCAATCCAGAAATAATAGGTAAAGTCAACTGCGCCAGGTTCGTTGATGCGGAACGGTTGTCCATGGGGAGCGCCGGATGCATCCAGCCGCCGACCGTAAAGGGTATCCTCGTTCCTCCACACTACAAGGTGTTCCCCGTTGTACCCTCTGGTCATGGCAAGGGTTTGGGCACCCTGGGCGATTTCATACCGGGGTCCTACAGGTTCATCCGAAGCGGAGAACCGCTGGCTGTAAATGTACGTATTCCAATCTTCATCAGCTTCAATCCGACAGCAAAGGATCTCTCCCCCAGGGTCGCCTGCCAGAGAGAATGCCATTGTCAAAGAATCAAGTATCACCCTTTCACCTACCGGCTCACCGTCCTTGTCGTATCTTCGATAGTAGCGTGGGCCATACCCGATGACGAAGTTGCCCGCATCATCTACGATGACGCTCTGCACACTGCCCGTATCTACAAAAAAGCTTTCCCCAAGCAACTGGCCGGTGCGTGTAAACCGCTGGACCTCAATCCAGTTGGTATCCAGGTATGTAGTGGGCGTATTCTGAACAGCCAGGCAGAAGCTGTCACCGTACGGGGCAAGCACCGGCATCTTGATTGGTATCTCGAACTCAGCCTCGGGTTGGGCCGCGAACCCTGCATCGGTATCCCACATGCGAATCACGGCGTTCTCGTAGTGGTCCATGAAATCGACCCTGTTCTCGCGGGTAGTTGCAATCAGCGCTTTGCCGTCGTTAAACAGCGCGGGGGATGACGAAGCGGAACAAAACCGGAAATCCGAACCTGTGTTAAGGCGAACGTTGCTGCCCTGGGGAGCGCCTGATGCGTCAATGTATTGAACGTAGGTCTGCGGCCAATCAGTATAGCGCTCCCCGCCGTCACGTCTATCAAGCCAGGCGAGCACCGTCTGAGCGCTGCTGTTGCAGCTTCCGGTGATGTTCCTCTTGTCGGCAAAGACCTCTCCCCCGGTGGTGACCAGGAACTCGGGAACGATAGCTGCGGCCTGGACACTCAAAGGTATAACGACCGCTAACAAGCTGCTCATCTTGTGGATACGTTTCATCTCTACCTCCTTGTTTTACTCAACGGCTTTGCAGAAAGGATTGAATATCATGCCTTTTGTTCTATGATAAAGAACAAAACCGAGTTTGTCAAGGCTTTACTTGTCCCTGGGGCGGGCATTGCCCGCCCCAGAAGTTTATTCTCTATTCCTCACTCAGGTATGCCTGACCTAGGGGACGAACCCCAGATCGGTCCGCCGCGCACCTTTTGACCCAGTAGATTATAGTAGTACCATGATCCGTCCATGCAATAACCACCCTCACAAGTGTAATAGTCCGCTTCCCAGGTACCGTGCAGAGGGCATCCGATGGGGTTATCGACATCCCAGGTACCTGAACCATAGTCGGTTTGATCGTTGACATAGCCGTATATGTCACCGTAGGCGGCGCCTTCTTCCCACCATTCACCGGTGACGACTCCGTTTACTATATTCATCTCCCACGCGGCGAATACGTGGATAGTATAGACGCCCCAGGTAGCGTATCCCTCTCCTTCGCCATACCAATCGCCGTCCCATTCACCAGCAGACAGAACCGAACCGGCGAAAAGCCCGACTGCTATGGTAAGAGCTGTAATGAGGGTTTTGAGGTTTTTATTTTGGAACATTAGTTCCTCCTTTTTTGTTGTTTTTATATTCCCTCCGCTACTACCATCTCGCTCTCATACGGACGCATATAGATTATAGGATAAAGCCAGGGCTTGTCAAGGTAATTCTGCCAATTAAAGATGATACTATGTTTTTGGCATTATTTTGCATAAGCTTTTGAGGGGGGGGCAACTTAGGGGTGTAATTCTATAAAATCTATAGGGTATTTAATGCAGGGTAACACGTTTGTCTCGTTTTATTCAATCAGTGGAACGCACCGCCGCAAACTTGACATGAGTCTTGTCGCCGCTAGAATAACATTGTCCGGTGGGCCAGGCGGTCGCTTCCCGATAATCCGGGGAGAGGAAAGTCCGAACTCCACAGGGCAGGGTGCCGGGTAACTCCCGGAAGGGGTAATCCTTGACCAGTGCCACAGAAAACACACCGCCTGTTCCCGCAGGTAAGGGTGAAAAGGTGCGGTAAGAGCGCACCGCCCGGATGGTAACATTCGGGGCACGGTAAACTCCACCCGGAGCAAGGCCAAGCAGAGGGGCGGCGGCCCGCCGATGAGGTTTTACCTCGCCCCCTCGGGTAGGCTGCAGGATGCCCGCGGCAACGCGCTGGCCCAAGACAAATGACCGCACTCGACAGAATTCGGCTTACAGGCCCACCGGACCCGTAATGCTCCTTTTGTCCTTTGGGCAAAAGATCGCAGCGAAGCTACGGCGCGGGGGACTCGAATCACTATCTCAAGAGGACCATCTTTCTTGTTACTGTAAAGTTGTCTGCGGCCACCTTGGCGAAGTAGACGCCGGAAGCTAACTTGGGCGGTTCCCAAACCCCTTCGCCCTTGACGGTCTCCTGGAGTACGCGTCTGCCGTCCACCGAGTATAAGGTGAGTTCGGCCTCGCCCGGAACCGAGTAAGTAAGTCGGTTGAGCGACGCCTCAAGACGGATCGGGGACTCTTTTGGGATCGGCTTTTCTTCGACTCCTATCCCCATGTCCCAGTCGGTGATCATGGCATAGGCTTCGAAGATGGTGTCGGTGTTAAGACGGGAGTACACCCAAACGATACGGTCATCGCAGCAGGCCACCGCAGAGGGTTGAACGTGAGGCCAGTTGTCAAAAAAGCTGTTCACGGTATCCGCTCCCCAGGGCGGGGTGTACTCAAACAGATTAGTCCTGCGCCAGGGTTCGTTGTTAACAACCTCACCTAAGAAACCAGCCCCATGCTCCCAGGTACGCGTCTTCCACGGGTTAGACGTATCAGGATAATCATAGTGGCTCCTCGTGTGCGTGTAGGCAAAGCTGTCATTAGGCGAAACAGCGGTGGAGAACTGGCCTAGTGGATCCGCGCCCGTCAACCACAGAGAATCCCCCCACATCAACGTGCGTATGGGATGGGGAGTAAGTCCTCTGTTACTGAACACGCGGCCCAGAAACGGGATGCTAGGGGTGGGACGAGGAGCATAATAGTCGCTGTAGAAGACTACGAAACGGTCGTTATCCAGCCAGTGCGGTTCAGGCCGGCAAGCACCGGCGCGTTCGCCCCCGTCGTCCAGGCGGTAACCAAACGGCTCCCAGGGCAGCACGGATTCGTTATTCGCGTCAAACACCTGGAATTTGGGATACATCTTTGCGGTTTCAATAAAATCAAGCCAGGTTACAACCATGTCGCCAGCGTTGTTCAAAGCAACCTCGGGGTAGTAGAAGTACGGAGGTCCACTCTCCAAACTATCGCGAACCAAAAAGGCTGAATCCTTCGAGTTCCCTTCCGCATCGAA
>JAYELY010000022.1:0-5719 GCA_034717795.1 Caldifarciminota bacterium | reverse complement strand
TCGCTGGGGATAGTGGCACGGGTTAAGGCTTTCTGGAACTTCTTGATAGCCTTATTATGTTTGAACTTTTCCGTAGCTTTTAAGCCATCACGTATCAAGCGGAGCTTTTTCTTATCCTCAAGTTCAGGAAGCCCGTCTTGGTAAATAAGAACTTCACCCTTGCTTACAGCAACAAGCCCTGCCATTACTTCTTTCCTGAGCTTTTCAAGGGATTTTTTGCTCTTTAGGTAAAATGTGAGGGCTACTACAATGCCACCGATTATCCCTAAAACAGCAAGGCCAACAGATAATACTACTGTCAAGAAATTAGCAGTCAACCACTCCCAAGGCATGGCTTAATAATACCCTTTAAGGTCATCCTGTCAAGAACCCATTGAGCGGGCTAAGAGCCCGCTCTACACTCTATTGAGATTATTCCCTTCGGTCATCCTTCGGTGCTTCGGTTGTCTTCGACAACCTCGCAATGACGGAAATGGAGGGCAGCCTCTCCAGGCTGCCCGGACTGTCGCAGTGTATCGTCAGCCAATAACACGTCGGGAGCGCGGGACCTGGCTCTTGAGCTTTTTGCCCTTTAAGAGCCCGATCCCCAAGGCAAAACCCTTGTGGAACGCCACCACAAACCCACCCGTAACACCCGCAACACCCGTAACACATTCACCACCTTCCAACTCTGGCAGGTGAATATCCTGGGTTTGGCCGGCAAGAAAACGATTGGTTTCGCGTTCGTCCAGATCAACGCGGTTGCGCTTCACCAGATGCCCGAAGAGCTGAACCGCGTTGGTTGTGGGCCTTACCGAGTGCTCGAACACCCGCGCTATGCGAAGGCCTCTTCTGACTATCTGGGGCAACTCGACCTCACCCGCCTCTCTGCTGCAGCACCACACGTCGTTGCGCCTGGCAAAGAGATGATATGGACGGAAGTAATCAGGATCGATCCCGAAACGCTCCTCAAGCGAGGAAAGCGCCCTTTCTATTAACTGGGTTTCGAGATCCTTGCTACGCAAAATCCTTCTCCATCGTGTTCGTGCGGGAACAGCCTTATCATGTTTTTTACCGCCGGATTGAACTCCTCGTCTCGCCACCGGCTGAATCCTGGATGGGTTCTCAAGCCTTCAAGATTGATGGGTTCTAGCATCGCTTCAGGGAACTTCTTCAAAAGATAACTTACCGTACCTTCGTTTTCTTCGGGCGCGAACGTGCAGGTAGAGTAGACCATAACACCGCCGGGCTTCAGCGAGTAGTATGCTGACATGATGAGCTTTCGCTGTGTGGCTGCAAGTCGTTTGATGGCCGCCTCGCTCCACATCTCGAGCGCCCTTAAAGAGCGGGAAAGGGTGCCTTCCGAGGAGCAGGATGCATCCAAAAGCACCCGGTCGAAACGCTCGGAAGCTATGTAGCCGTATGCCTGACCCGGAAGCCGAGTGACTACGGTATTTAGCGCCCCTGAGCGGTCAAGGTTGCCGGTAAGTGAAGGGATGCGCCCGGGGCTGACGTCGTTTGCAACTAAAAGACCGGTGTTGCGCATCGCCGCGGCGATCTGGGTGGATTTCGAGCCCGGGGCCGCGGACATATCTAAGATTTCTTCATGAGGCTGGGGATCGAGCACGGTGACCGGGATGGTGGAAGATGCGTCCTGCGCGTAGATAAGCCCGAGGAAGTGTTCGATAAGATTGCCCAGCTTGAGCCTTTTTTTGATCCGAAAGACAAGTGAATTCCAGCCGCAAGGCTCGGGTTCGAGATGGGAGAGGGAGTCAAGTACCTCCTCGCGATCGCCCTTAAGCGTATTGATTCGAAAGGCCTGTGAGGGTGGCCGGAGCAATGCCGGAACGAACTGGGAAAGATCAAACCCCATCTCCTCGAAGCGCTCAAGCATCGCCGGGGGAAGTTGAGGTTCTCCTCGCCTAGGAGCCAACCGAAACCTCCTCCAGCCACCGGGAGAGGCGATGCAAAGCCTGGTTCTCCTCGGTGTGACCCAGCTTGGAACGTTTAAGCGCGGAGGAGAAGTAGGCGATGGTGTGATCGTATACCTTGCGGTTGACCGGGAAGGGCGTGCCGTCCTTGCCCCCGTGCGCGAACGAGAACGAGACCGGGTCCTCAAAGGATGGAGCTTCCCCGAAGATGACCTGTGCGAGAAGGGCGAGCGCCCGGATAGCGGCGGGGCCCACTCCCGGTGACGCAAGTAGATGCTCAAAATCCTGAGGAGGGCTCTCAAAGGTCTTAAGGAATACGCGTTGCACCCTTTTTGAGTCGAGGTCGGAGAACTGAATGCGATGACGCTGTGGGAGTTCAAGACGGCGGATACGGGTGAACTCCTGCCGGAAGTGTCTGGGGTCATTAGCGATCTCCACGGAGCGACTTTGTGATCCTACGCTTTTGGCAGAGACCATGTTCAGGACATCCAGGCCGCGTCTGCCCTGGATTGCCGCATGGGGATCGATCACGAACGATGGAAGTTCTTTGCTGCTCCAGTGGTAGCGCCTTGCCCAGCCTGTAGCGGAATTCATCCCCTGATCTATCACGACCCATCGGTCGTCCTTGGGGATAAAGAGGAAGAGCTGATGGTAGACCTGATAGCCGTCCTGAAGGCCGGCAGAATCGACCTTGGCGGTCATCCGGCTGGTGTAGATGAAAGTGTCGGGCGAGAACCCGACTGCATCGGCAAGAGCGGTTAACTCTGCGGGAATCTTACGGGAGGCGGCACCCTTGCCGCCGACAGCGTATAGCCCTGCTGAAGACCCGATATCTCCGAGGGCTATCTTGAGCGCGCCGCAGGTGGTGGTTGTTAAACCTGATGAGTGCCAGTCGAAGCCCAGGACGCATCCAAGGCTCTGGAACCAGAACGGGTCGGTAAGGCGTTTGAGGAGTTCTTGCGGCCCGTATTCGGTAAGGATGTAGTCTGCAATGACCCGAGCCAGCTTCACCATCCGGTTAAACAGCCAGCGCGGCGCTTTGCCTCCATGCAGAGGCAGATCGGCGGTATGAGGCATCTATCTCTTAGGTATTCCTACGGGCAAAACGTAGAGGGGTATCGTTTTATCCTCGGCTTTATCGAGATCAAGCAGCTTGGAAACCGCATCATCCGAAAACGCGCCTATGGGAACCCCGCCAAGTCCCAAAGCGACAGCTTCGAGCAGGATGTTCTGGGCCGCGTGTCCCGCTTCCATCCAGATGTAGCGCATGGCGCGCTCACCGTAGCGCCTGGAGGTACGTTCGGGTACGGCGCAGAGAACGATCGAGGCAGGTGCCTTTCCGACCCATACCTGTCCCCAGCAAGCCACGGTAAGCTCCACTCGCTTATCACCCTTCTTGAGGAGGGTAATCTTGTGCGATTCCGGATGATAGAGGAATATTCCGTTCCTGGTGAAAAGGTAGGTTTCCAGAGGATAGGTCGCTCCTGCCGATGGCGCGGTGCGGAAACCTCTCGCGGCATCCGTGATCCCCTGAGCGGCCCAGAGAAGGGTCGCGATCTGCTCGGTGGTTAGGGTATCGGAGGTGAAACCGCGCACCGAGCGGCGCGCAGCAAGGCACTCCTCTATCGAGCGGTTCGTTTGCAAAGGCTCGGGAAGACTGTACTCCAGAGCCACGTTACCCCCGGGGCAGGCGGCAAAAAGCATCACCGCCAAGAGTAAAGGATATCTTTTCATCACTCCTCCTGGATTTCATCGCTGCTCCAAAAAGTAAAAATCATACATCTCTCTTTCTCCCTCTACCCACTCCATGCCGTTGGATAATCTGCGAACTACTTCCAACCGCAGAACTCAAGCCACCCCGGCCAGGGCGTCGACGAACGCGTCCATCTCCTGTTTGGTGCGCTTCTCGGTGACTGCAACGAGCAAGAGATGGGACCATTCTTCCTTGAATTGGCCCAGATCGACTCCTGCGAGGAAGTTCCGTTCAAGCATCGTATCAACGATCTCTCGAGCCGGGCGTTTGGTGCGTAAAACGAACTCTTTGAAAAAGGAACCACGGAACGCAAGTTCGCATCCGGAAAGTTTGGCTATACGTTCGGCAAGGTAGTGCGCTTTTTGGATGCAGAGGTTGGCCATCTCCTTAAGGCCTTCTTTCCCGATTACCGAGAGGAAGACGTTAGCGGCCAAAGCGCAGAGCGCCTGATTGGTGCAGATGTTTGACGTTGCCTTCTCGCGGCGGATGTGCTGCTCCCGGGTCTGAAGGGTCATGACGAATCCCGGCTTGCCCTCGGAGTCAACGGTTCGGCCTATGATGCGGCCCGGCATGCGGCGGATGTAATCCTTTCTGGCGGTAAAGATTCCAAGATAAGGGCCGCCGAACCCCTGGGCAAGCCCCAGGGATTGCCCTTCGGCAACCGCGATATCGGCACCGTAGGAACCGGGAGGAGCAAGTATACCGAGCGAGATCGGATCGACCGAAACCACCAAAAATGCACCCGCTGAATGCACCTTGTCTGCAATCTCGTAGATAGATTCCAGCAGCCCGAAGAAGTTGGGGTGTGAGAGCACCACAGCCGCTACCTTCTCGGAGAGGAGATTATCCAAAGCCGAGACGTCCAGAACCCCGTCTGCAGTTGGTATCGTATCGATGGGGACGCCAAGCCCCTCGGAATAGGTACGCATCACCTGGGCGTAGTAAGGATGCAGGGTCTCGGCTGCAAGCACCTTTTTACGCAGTGTGAGATCGCACGCCATGTGAACAGCCTCGCCCAGTGCCGATGCGCCGTCGTATAGAGATGCGTTGGAGACGCCCATGTCGAAAAGCTCGCATATAAGGGACTGGTACTCGTAGATGGAGGCGAGTGTGCCCTGGCTGACCTCTGGCTGGTATGGTGTGTAGGCGGTGTAGAACTCGGGGCGGGAGATAACGAAATCCACGAGTGCGGGGATGACGTGATCGTAAGCCCCGCCGCCCAAAAAGCTCACCAGTCGGCTGGGATCGCAGTTCGAGCCGGCCATGCGAGCAAGCTTGAGCTTGACCTCGTACTCGGATAACGCAGGCGGAAGATTCAGCTCGCCCTTAACCCGCAGCTCTTCGGGGATATCGGAAACAAGGTCCTCGAAGCTTTGCACCCCGATGCGCTCCAGCATCCGCCTGACGTCTTCCTGGGTGTTGGAGGCGTAGGAAGTCATCAATGTCCTTCCGTGGCCAGGAACTCCTTGTAGGCGGCGGCATCCATGAGCTTCTCGACCTCACCTGGATCTGCAAGCTCCAACTTGGCGATCCAGCCGTCGCCGTATGGATCGGCGTTTATGGTCTCCGGGCTGGCGGAGAGGGCATCGTTGACCTCGACAACCTTACCGGAAACCGGCGAGTATAGATCGGAGACCGCCTTGACCGCCTCTATTACGCCGATGGAGTCTTCGATCTTAACCTCGCGACCTACCTGGGGCAGTTCGACCATAACGATGTCGGAGAGCTCGCCCTGGGCAAAGTCGGTTATCCCGATGACCGCATTAGAACCTTCCACACGAACCCACTCGTGGGTCTTGGAGTATTTGAGGTTTTCAAGCACGTTGGCCATTGTTCCTCCTATCTTTCAATCTTCCAATCTTCCAATCTTGTAATTCCTTCTCCTCGCTTTGCCGATTATATAGGAAGCGTGAATAGTGTCAAGGGATAACGAGGCGCTCGCTGCACCCCATAGCCTTTTACCCCTTCCCCCGGAGCCTCTGAGAGGTTCCGACCCCTTCCACCAGGGAAGTGGAAAGTACGTTGATAACATCTTCCTTAATTTCCCCCTCCTCGG
>JAYELY010000021.1:0-5770 GCA_034717795.1 Caldifarciminota bacterium | reverse complement strand
CTCGATGCCCTGAACACCCATTACGTCCCGGATTGCCGCTGAAAATCTGCCGATAGGGTTAAGGGTATAGTGTAGGGGCACGGCATGCCGTGCCCCTTGGAGTACATTGTACTCCATAGGATATGCTATGCCCCTACTGAAAATTGAATTAAAAACAAAAAGCAAAAGATAAAGAAATACGTATGCAACGTATGCGGGTACGCTTGCGACCCTGAGATAGGCGATTCCGACTCGGACATCCCTGCCGGAACCGCATTCGAGGATCTTCACTCCGATCGGTCCTGCCCGGTGTGCGGCGCGGCCAAGGACGACTTCTCGCCCGAGGAGTAGAATCAACCGGAATCTAATCCACCTGGCACCGATAACAAAAAGAAGCGGGATACTAATCCATGCCTTCTTACAGCACGCGAGTCAGGGGATGGGGATGTGTAAACCCCCTTTCACTTGACATCTCATATAAAGTATTTACAATACGAAAGCAGGATGTTTTTGAGATATCAGGGATAAGGCGGAAGATACCGCAAAACAGAAGATGAGGAAAAAAATAATATGGAGTGTAGGATCAGCGAGGGACAAGGAGAATTCTCTGTCCTGCTGTCTTCAAGACAATCAAATCAATGCTCCTACATCGTCTTTTGCGCGGGAGAAGTAAAGAAATCCACCCGCTCAAGGATCGTCGCTGTAGGAACGATACTCGATCCACGCGTTGCAAAAGAGCTCTCAACCCGGGAAAACACACTTCCCGCTCACCGATGACAGATTCTGGACAACTTTGACGACTTTACTGAGAAACTCAAGGGCGAGTATCCTTTAGAGAATCCGCTATGGAATTATCCATTAGGATAACTCTAGGAATGGATCGCAAAGAGCCCCTTTTGTAACTCTCTAAATTACGCAACTTAAAGAAACGCAGCCTGGCACGAAACTTGCTCTCCCTGTCATATGAAAAGAATGGAGATCGTGATGAAGCTGAAGATAGATGCTAAAGAAAAAGAACGTGTTAAGCTGGAGTTGATCCGCAAGCTTGAAGCGACGATCCGCCAGGCTCAGACCGCGGATGCGGCCCGGGATTACTGAGAGTTTAATGCCTCCTCATAAAATGCGGCTCTCCGCCAGGAGGGCCGCATCCTTTTACCTCAAACCGACGCTGCGCATTGCTTTGGGGCCCCGTGTCTTCACCCCAAAAAGCTGCTCCGCATCTTTTTGTGGACCCCGTGTATGGCTGTTTAAGGAGCGCCTACTTTCGAATCAGAATCACGATCCTGCTGTTTAGAGCGCGCCCCTGCTCGGTCTCGTTATCGGCCACCGGTTCCTTAGAACCAAGCCCCTTCGCGGTGATAAGATTCGGACTTATCCTCTCCACCTCAACGAAGTAGTTTCTTACCGTCTCGGCCCTGGCCGCAGAGAGCGCCTGGTTATCCTTGTAGGTCTCCCGGAACTCCTCAGATAGCGGCACGTTATCGGTATGCGCCTCGATCCGCAACATCTTCCCCGGATAGTTGGCAAGGAACTCGCCTATCCTTGCAAGCACCCTATAGCCTTCAGGGAAGGGAATCTGGGCCGAGCCCTCATCAAAGCGCAGAGCCTGGTCTGTCAAGGTTATATTGATGAGGCTGTCGGTATCCACTATACCAATCCCGTGGATGCGGCCCACCTCTTCAAGCGCCTCACGTCTCAGACGCTCGATATCCGCACGTTCCCTCTCAATGGCCGCACGTTCCTTATTGATATTCTCGAGTTCGGCCCGCAGACGGTCGCGCTCTCGAGCCAACGCCTCCTCGCGCAGACGTCTCGCACGCTCAGCCTGGGCGGCAAGGATACTGTCCTTCACTGCCTTGCGCGCATCGCCGAAAAGGACGCTTAAGGAAAGCTGGTGCAAGGTTAAGGCAGAATCTTGGTTTGAGATTAAGGACAGACCGTAGTGTAACTCAAAATCCGTTTTTTCAATCCGATGAGTTCTCAGACTAGCTCCCAATGCAGGTGAAATCCCTTCCTGATCGTAGTTCATACCTGCCCGCAGACCCAAAATCTCGTCAAACAAAAACCCCTCGGCACCAAGGCTGAACTGGATGCTTCCATCAGTAATGAACCTGCCATCCACAGCGAGCAGAGCGGAAGAAAGCAGAGGGGTTGACTTAAACTCTGATCCCCAACCAAATCCCACATTTACCGCCGAGGGAGCAGTGAAAGTAAGATTCACCCCGGCATCTCTTAGTGCAACGCCGAAATTGAAACCCTTTGGGGTAGAACATAACAACCCCAGGGAAAAGAACGAGCCCACTTCGGTTCTGTCCAGATATGCCTGATTACCGGGTCGGGAAAGAAGATAAGCACCGTAATAGTAACTGCTGTGATTACCGATTGCCGCTCCAAAATTAAAATATTGACCCAATGGAATAGCCCAGAACAACCTCAAGTCCGTTTCATTTCTTGATACATCGGCATCAGGATAATAAAGAAGAGTTCCCCCGATATTGCCCAGGGATTTCACAGGCTGGGAAAAACCGGCTGTCCAGTAGAACCGGGATTGATACGGCGCCCCTGAAAGCGTAACCTGACTACGTGTCAATCGTGCCGAAAGAGCAGGATTTGCTGGACTGGCCATCACATCACCGCTCAAAACGGCCTGTACACCTCCCAGGCCCAAGGTGCGTGCCGAAAAGGAAACGTCCTCGTAGGCAAAAAGCACCCCTACCGCAGCAAGGGGTACAATCCACCATTTAATCATAACAGGCCTCCGAGTTGATCCATATTAACCACAAGCATAACCGCAGGAAGCAAAAAGTCAAATGTTAGTTAGAAAGTAGGGGCAAGGCATACCTTGCCACTACAGAAAACTATCGAATCAAAACCACCTTGGCTAGAGGTTCGGTTTGACCCGCCTGCTTGATGAAGTAGACGCCTTGGGATTGGCGGGTTTCCGGCCAGGTTACGGTGCCTGACGATCCGCTGGAGTGCACCTCATCCACCTTCTGACCTAGGGCGTTAAACACCTGCGCATGGAAGCCTTGAGGGCAATTCGAGTATTGAAGGACTATTTTAGGGCCTACGGGGGTTATAATCCTCCAATTAGACGATGGGATAAGGATCGGTTCTTCGACAATTCCCAGGGTATCGCCGTTGGCATCGGTTTTGAGGAGCCAGATGTCGTAGCCGCCTGCGCCGAAGGATTTTGTCGCCCCGGTTACGATATAGCCGCCGTCCGAGGTCTGATCAACACAATTCCCCATATCCTCATCTTCTCCGCCGTAGATGCGAGTCCACAGGGTATCGCCAGCCGAATCCGTCTTAATCAGCCAAAGGTCATCTATCTCATCGTACCACTCCGACGTATATCCGGTGATGATGTAGCCGTCATCCGAGGTTTGCTGGATACAGCGGCCTACTCCACCTCCGGCTGGAGAAAGCCATCCTATGTCAATTCGACTCCAAAGCGTATCGCCCGTTGAATCCGTCTTGAGCAGGAAGAGATGATTCTTTCCATCGTAGAAGGGGGCTATAGAGCCGGTTAGAATGTAGCCTTCGTCCGAGGTTTGCTGAACGCAGTAACCTCTGCCTAGCACCCATCCAGACGAACTCTGCGTCCACACGGTGTCGCCTGCCTCATCGGTCTTCAGGAGCCACAGGCTCTGCAGGGACTCCGAGTAACCGCTGATGATGTAACCTCCGTCTGAGGACTGACGTACACACAGGCCGCAGTCAGGACCATCGCCTCCATAGGTTTTGGTCCAGATAGTATCGCCCAGTGAGTCTAACTTGATTAACCACAGATCCTGGATCCCGTCCGAAATCCACTCAGACTTGTGTCCGGTTAGGATATAGCCTCCATCCGAGGTTTGCTGAACCGAGTAGCCTACACCGTTCAAATCATCTCGATACCAAATGCTGTTGCCAGAGGAATCAACCTTCTCAAGGGAGATATGGTACCTTCCGTCCTCAATAAGTGCCTCTCCGGTTACGATATACCCACCGTCAGCGGTTTGCTGCACCCAGTGGCTCTGCCTCGCGTAGTGGGTCCAGAGTGTATCTCCGGTTTGGTTCGTTTTTATGAGATTCCATCGAGGCTGCCACGAGGTACCGCAAATTATGTATCCTAAGTCTTGAGTTTGTTCAACGCAGTAACCGACATCATGGGACGAACCGCCGTAGGTTCTACTCCAGCCCGCCTGGATTGATTGGGGTAAGAAGATAACTGCCAGAACCACCCCAGCAAAGAACGTAAAACGTTTCATGTCTCCTCCTAGTTCTTACCCCACGCCTTCGCTTTGCGAAGCCGCGGGGACCCCGAAGGGCTAGTTAATAAGAATCACCTTTTCGACCGCCGACGAAGACCTAGACTCAACCCTGATGAAATACACCCCGGGCCCGTAACACTTCCCCCAGGTGATCATCCCAGATTGCTCGGTTGAGTGCAATTCATCAACCCTGCGGCCTGAAGCGTCAAAAACGGATGCGTGGAAGCCTTGGGGACAGTCCTCATATCTCAGCACGATCTCGCTGCCAATAGGAGAAAACACATACCAGTTCGATCCCACGTCAACAACCAGTTCCTCGATAACGCCCAGTGTGTCGCCTGAGGCATCTGTTTTTAGGAGCCAGATGTCGTAGCCGCCTGCGCCAAAGGATTTGGTCGCCCCGGTCACGATATAGCCGCCATCCGAGGTCTGGGCCAGAGAATAACCCGCGTCCCAATCTTCTCCTCCATAGATACGAGTCCAGATAGTATCACCTTCTTCATCCGTCTTGATCAGGAAGAGATCGGTTCTCTCATCGTCCCACTCTGACGTATATCCGGTGATGATGTAACCATCATCAGGGGTCTGGCTTACGCAGCGGCCTACTCCACCTGTATTCCACGCAAGCCAGTCTACATCCATCCGGCTCCAAAGGGTATCCCCATCCGAGTTCAGCTTGACGAGATAAAGGTGATACTTCCCATCCCTGAACGGGGCCACATAACCGGTCGCTATATATCCGTCGTCTGATGTCTCGGCAACCGAGCAGGCTTTACCAGACCACCCCTCTTCCACTACGAACGTCCAAACCGTGTCTCCGGACTCGTCGGTCTTTAGAAGCCATAAGTTACCCAGGGATGTAGCGTATCCTGCAACAATGTAGCCGCCGTCTGAGGTCTGGCGCACACAGCAACCGCAGTCAGGGCCTTCCGCACCGTAGGTTCTTGACCACTCAAGATCACCTGCCGAATCGGTCTTGATAAGCCAGAGGTCGGTTATCTCTTCCCAGATGAGTGGCTGCCTGTAACCAGTGAGGATGTAGCCTCCGTCAGAAGTCTGCTCTACTGAAAGACTCACTCCACCGGTGCTGTCATGCGGAAACCAATACCCATCCAAACGAGCCCACAGCTCTTTGCCCAGGGAATCCAGCTTGACTAAAGCCAGATGATATTTCCCATCATCGGTGGCAGCCTGATACCCGGTCAATATATACCCACCGTCTGAGGTTTGCTGCACCGAGTAGGCAGCACCACCTGCGAACCAGAAGGGGGTAGATGTCCATAGGGTATCGCCTTCCTCGTCGGTTTTTAAAACCCAAGAGCCACCCTGCGATTCCGAGTATCCGGCGATGATAAAGCCGCCGTCTGAGGTCTGACGAACGCAGTAGCCCACGTCGTCTGTTTCTCCCCCGTAAGTACGCGTCCAGCCTGCATAGGATATCTCAGGGACGACCAACAGCAACGCACTTATTAAGGGGAAGAAAAACCACTTCCTGACCATTTGAACCTCCTTTTGCCTCTTATTTGCCTTTTCCG
>JAYELY010000020.1:0-5792 GCA_034717795.1 Caldifarciminota bacterium | reverse complement strand
TTCAGGTGGCACGCTGTCTGTCTGATGTTTCGGGCGATACCCTGGTACTTCATTCTCGTCTGTATGAGATAGTTCCGGCCAGCGCAATCAAAGAGGTGCTATTGGTCACCGATTCCCTGTTGGACCTTAGGGTAGATTCTTTAAGAGAAGTGGATTAAGGTTTAGAGAGACGAATCCAGAAGGAAGTGGGTCTTATCGGGCTCTGCCCGGCCTTCGCTTTGTTCGATTGCCTCGCCTACCAGAAAGTCTAAGGTAAGCTCGCGGGTCTTGTAATGCACGTCCTTGAAATCTGCAAGCACCTTTTTACATAGTGTTCTTAGCTCATTTGCGGACAGGGGAGAGGGTGGTTTCGCATCCTCACCGTAGAGCAGTTTCTCGAATGCATAGTAGAGTGCACGGCGTGGCGTTCCTCTATCGGCAGCGGTCTTAAAGAAGCTTTCCAAGGACTCCTCATACCGGGGATTGATATTTAACCCTACCTTTCGTTTATCCCGTTTGATTGCCTTCTGCCATTGGACTAGAGCTTCGGCAAGCAATGTCGGATTAAGCGATGTGTCGTCAGCCAACCGGTCGAATAGTTTTGCATGGGGATTGATAGCCAGATCGGCTGCCAGGTGCTCTGGGATTCCCAGCTTTTTGTAGCGTTCTTCGCGTTCCCAGGGACTGGGCGGCATGATCGCCTTAATCCTTGCCACTCGTTCCTTGGGGATCGCCACCGGCGGGGAGTCGGTATCAGGATACATCCTGTCAGGTCCGGGCAGGATGCGTTCGAAATCGGTGCGGCAGGAATCCGGCATGTGCTGCCTGCTCTCCTGCGGGACGCCCACCGTAGCCTCTTTTGCGCGAATCGCTATCTCCTGCGCACCGGTCAAAGCGTCCTCAGCCGGTCCCCAAATAAGAACCAGTGCATCATCCTCGTCGGCCCCGACCTCCTTGCGCAGATGCTCCTTTACCCCCAGTCCTTCCCCTTTACCGTCCAACACAAATATGTTCGGCATCTCATCAAGGCAGGCGATAACCCTTACCCGGCCCGCAAGCTCATCAGCAAATGTAAGTGCAGGCTGGGTCTCGTAGCGCACAAGTTCACGCCAGCCTTTAAGGTTGACCGCGTGTATCACCTCACCTTTGTCAACCAAAGCACGGAGTCTATCGTTAGAGGTATACTTCAGCAGATCGGTTACCTCGTGATCTTCCGCCTTGAAATCCTCAGTTGTTATCCCTCTCTTGCGAAGTTCGTCCTTCAACTCCAGCAATGCCTTGTGGCGAAGCGCCTCGTAGTGAGTCAGCGTCCTTATATCAGGCGTCCTGGGCACGCCCTTTATCTCCACCCGGTCCGAGCCGTTGATTGAGACGTTCACGTCCTGCCGTACGGTGCCGATGCCTCTCCTAACTCTCCCCGATGCCCGCAGCAGTCTCCCCAGCAACCCGTCCACCTCAGCCGCCTCGTGAGGGGTAAGCATGTCCGGCTTGGTCACGATTTCCACCAGTGGCGTGGAGAGTCTGTCTGTCCGGAAAACAATCGTATGTCTCTTATCTTCAACCTCACGGCACGCGTCCTCTTCCAGAGCAAGCTGCTGGATGCGGATCTTGCGTCCTCTGTAGGGAATCCATCCGTCCACCCCGATTATTGCCGTTCTCTGGAATCCGGTGGGTATGGAGCCGTCCAGGTACTGCTTTCTCGTGATGTGCACCTCGTCCACCAGCTTGCAGTTAAGCATGAGTGCTATCTCAATCGCGTAATCTAAAGCCTCCTGATTGATCGGGAAGGGCGGGGTGTCGTCCATCTCATAGGTGCACACGTTGTCCCGGTAAAGCTGGTAGATCACCTGTTTCTTTGTCTTGAACTCCATAAGCGCGGTGCCGTCGTAGGTTCCCATCTCCGATAGCGTCGGTCTCATGTGCCTTAATATGGTCGCATCCGGCTCGTCGTTGCGGTAGCCTACCGGGCAGTGGCAGAAGAGCTTCTTTGCGGTATCCAGCTGCTGGTGGATCTCCAGACCGCACTTGAAGCCGAGGTTGCCGTAGAACTCGGCATCGTCGAAATCAATGCCTTCGGTCAGCTTCTTGCGGCAGGCATCGATCATTTCAGTCTCCGTTTGAGAAACTCCTCCACCTCGGGCAGACCGCCCTGGAAGATAAGATAACCGTCATGGGGTTCTCTTTCCGTGATCTCGCCATTTATAGGCGTAAGCATCATCTTCGCTACTTCCTCGCGGTCGTGAGTATGTGCCAGCACCCAGCCCAGCTTGATGTATGCCACCTCTGGAAGCATGTTCGAGCAGGGCACTATGCCAAGCTCCATCAAATCTCTTCCTGTGTCGTACACGAACATCTGAACGTAGCCCCAAAGGGTCTGAACGGTCATCATCACCGAGATGCCCATCCTGCACGCCTTGCGCAGCGGCTCATATAAAGGCTTGTTGACGTGCCCCAGACCTGTGCCCGCAATAACTATCCCCTTGTACCCGTTGTCTATCAAAGACTCGATTATGTCCGGTTTCATGGCCGGGTAGTAGTAGACGATCGCTACACGATCGTCGAAGCGAGCGTCTACCTTGACCTGCCTGTCCTTGCGTCGAGGGTTGAAGTCCTTGCGCAGAGGCTTGACTTCGGTCGGCGTGCAGGTGGCTACCGGTATGTCGGAGATTGTGCGGAAGGTCGATCTGTAAGAGGAATGCATCTTGCGAACACGGGTGCCTCTATGTAAGAGATTGTACGCGTCCGACGTAGGTCCGAACATACAGACCATGACCTCGGCAACAGGGCCGCGGGCCGCGGCATTGGATGCGCATCTTAAGTTGAATGCTGCGTCCGATGATGGCCTGTCGCTTGAGCGCTGCGAACCTACTATGATGATCGGCACCCCAGGGTCCTGAACCATGAAGGTAAGTGCCGCAGCGGTATGGTGCATGGTGTCGGTGCCGTGGCCTATCACGATTCCATCCACCCCGGCCTCGATCTCCTTTCCGATCGCCTTGGCCGTGGTTATGTATTCATGCGGACCCATGTTCTCTGAAAATACACCGAACAGCTTCTTCGTTTTCAGGTTGCATATGTCGGCCAGCTCTGGCACCGCGCCGTAAAGCTCACCAGGGGTGAACGCCGGGATCACCGCGCCCGTTCTGTAGTCCAACCTCGACGCTATCGTACCGCCCGTACCCAGAAGGGTAACGTTGGGCTTTCGAGGATCGTATGGGAAATCCTGTTCCGGGATCTTGTAGTGCGCCTCATTGAATCCCTTCTCCTTTATCGATTTTATCCTGTCCACTGCCAGCCCTATATTGTAGCCGGTGAAAAGCTTTATGACCACGTGCAGGTCGTCGGCCTGCTCGGCGCGGGGCAGGATGATTCCCTCGTAGGTACCCTTGTCGGTCTCAATCTCTACCTGTGCCCATACCCTTGCACCCATCCTTTCCAGCACTTCGCGGGCTTTTCCGCGGTAGCCTTTCAGCTGATCAGAAGTATCACTCATATCCTTTTCTTTGTCCTCCGGGTCTTGACACTGGGATTGATAATAGGCGAATGTAGGGAAAAGTCAACTGTTGGTTTGGAATACGTATCCCAAACCGTATTGGAGATTGCGGAGCAACGCTTCGCAGCCTCACTGGGTTCTCCAATAGAATTCGTTTGAGATTAAAACTTGCATAGTGAGTACAACCCAGTAGACTTTGCTGATGATCTGGTTGTGGGTGCAATTCCTGGCATGTGTTGCTGTGATCGTTGCCGCCGGGGTCTACCTCGTAAAGTTCGGTGACGTCATCGCAGAGAAAACTAAACTGGGACGATTGTGGGCCGGGGTGATCCTCGTGGCCACCGCCACCTCGTTACCTGAGCTCTTCACCGGCGTCAGCTCCGTTCTCATATTCGACGTCCCGGATATCGCGGTAGGCACCCTGCTCGGCTCCTGCGTCTTCAATCTGCTTCTTCTGGTCATCCTCGACTTTGCATCGAAGAAGCGTTCGTTCTTTGACGGGGTTAATCCGGCATACATCGTAGAAACATCTTTCTCGTTGGTTATGGTAGCAGTCGTTGCTCTGGGGTTGTTCTTGTGCAGTGCCTTGGAGTGCTTCCCTTGGGTTTGGCCAGGGAGCTTTCTTATTCCGATTATATACGTCTTTGCTGTACGCGTCACTGTGAGGGAAGGCAGGTATCCTCCTTATACCCAGGAGATGGTTGCCAGAGAAGAACCCAAGCCTGAGAACCGCTCCAAACGGAGACCTGTCAGTTTAGGCAAAGCCATACTTGGCTATGCGATCTCGGCTGTTCTGGTTATCGGCGCTTCGATATGGCTGCCCGGTGTAGCTGAGCGGATCGCCGATCGAACCGGCATCGGCACTACCGTGATCGGCGGCATCCTTGTGGCGCTTACCACCTCCTTACCAGAGATCGTCACCACCCTTGTCGCGTTCCGTATCGGCGCGGCAGATATGGCGTTCTCCAACGTGGTCGGCTCCAATATGTTCAACATGTTGATACTTTCGGTGGACGACATGCTCTACTTCAAGGGACCGATCACATCCCACGTGTCCTCAATCAACCTCGCCACCGCCGTCATCGTTATGGGGATGACCGGAGTGGTGATCACCGCGCTTGCCGTGCGCAGACAGCGCAAGTTTCTCAGACTCTCCTGGGCCAGCTGGATTTTGATAGCGGCGTTCTTTTTAAACGGCGCCCTGTTGGTTTTATTGCAATAGGTTTTTTACCTTCGAGGTTGCGCTCGCAGGATGGGCGTCCAAGTATTATATCCAATCATAATATCCCTTAAGCTTCCAAATTTCGCAGGTGGTTTCCTTGACATGGCAGGGTAGGTGGCTATCATTAGTTCCAATGTGTGGATTCTTTGCAATCTCCTTCTCCAGCCAACGTGCCGATCTCGGTAAGATCCTCTACCGTGCCGGAACAAGGCTTGCTTACCGTGGATACGACACTGCAGGGGTGGCGACTATCTCTGAAGACGGGAGGCTTGATCTTAGAAAGGACGCGGGTGAGGTCGAGGAGCTGAACGATCTGCTGGGGTTCTCGCAGATGAGCGGTCAGCGCGGGATAATCCAGCTTCGCTGGGCCACATTTGGATTTCCTAATCATCAAAACTCCCAGCCCCATCACGACTGCCGTCGCTTTCTCGTGGGGGCCCACAACGGGAACATAATCAACACCCGCAGCCTGCACGATGAGCTTTCCTCAAACGGTCATATACTGCTCGGTGAGAACGACGGCGAGGTGATACTGCATCTTTTGGAGGAGCCTTTCTATCGTAGCAGGAATCTTGCCTATGCGGCCAAGGAGGCCGCTGCCAGGATGAAAGGCGCCTATGCTTACGTTACTACCTCCCTTGACGGCGACGGGTTCGTGTCGGTAAAGAACGGTTCTTCGCTTTTCCTAGGAGTCGGGGATGGATTCCGTTGTGTCTGCAGCGATCTGGTTGCCATCATTGACCTTACCCGAAACGTGATACAGCTTCAGGACGAAGACCTTGTCCACTTCACCTCGGATTCCCACAGGATTTACAATATCCGAAATATAGATGACCCGATCGAGCGGAAAGTGCAGACTCTTTCCATTACCCCTGAGGAGATAACCAAGGGTGACTACCCCCATTTTATGCTCAAGGAGATTCACGAGATTCCTTCGAAGGCTCAAGAACTCATACGTTATCTTCCCAAAGCAGAACATACTTCCACGGTGATTGAGAAGCTTGCATCTGCGCGAAGGGTTTTCTTCGTGGGTGCTGGTTCATCGCACTTTGCAGGGCTTTTAGGCTCGTTCTACTTCGGACGCCTGGCCAAGATTCC
>JAYELY010000019.1:0-5794 GCA_034717795.1 Caldifarciminota bacterium | reverse complement strand
CCGCCGCTTCTTCGAAGCGTCACCCTCTCCCAAGGGGAGAGGGAATGGTTCTCCTCTCCCTCTGGGAGAGGAGTTAGAGGTGAGGGCAAGGCACTACATCACCGTGTCTCTAATAATAGGATTGCTTTGTCGCTTCGCTCCTCGCAATGACACCCCCACCCTACCCTCCCCCATCAAGGGGGAGGAAATTATATGCTCCTTTTTACCTGGCGGTAAAAAGATCGCAGTATAGAACTGTCCTCGGGGTCCCCGCGGCGTTACGTAGTAACGGCGTGGGGTAATAGTTCCCCCTCCCTGTGTGGAGGGGGATGAAGGGGGAGGGGGAAAGGTTAATAGGCGGGCCGACTTGAAAGTCGGCCCCTACGTTTTTCCCCTCACCCCAACCCTCTCCCAGAGGGAGAGGGTGTTGGTTCTCCTCGCCCTTCGGGAGAGGAGTTAGAGGTGAGGGACGACTTACTCTGCAAGTAGTAAAAAACCATCAAATTTCGCGCAAAAAATGCGCCGAGTTGCATTCAAATCTGAAGCGTTGGATTCAAACGTGACTGATCGTTGACATCCCCCTCTATCTTCTTATAATCACGGCTAATGGAACAATCTCCTGCGGCGAGCCAGAAGCTCTACTACAAGCGCGAAAACCCGTATCTTCCTATGCCTATGAGAATCAAAGACATACGCGTGGAGTCCGAGGACGGGATGCTCAAGACCTTCGATCTGGAGTTCGTAGTACCAGAAGACAAGGAGGCTTTCCGCTTCCTGCCCGGACAGTTTTGCGAGGTTTCGATCCTGGGAAAGGGCGAGGCGCCCTTCGGGATCGCCTCATCGCCTACCGAGCAAGACTACGTGCGCTTTACCGTAAACCGCGCAGGGCTGGTAACTAACACCATGCACCAGCTTGAGGTCGGCGCTCCCATCGGGATGCGCGGACCTCTGGGCAACTGGTATCCTTTAGAGCGCTACAAGGGTTCCAACCTGGTGATCGTATCCGGCGGGTTCGCGTTCACCACGCTAAGGTCCGTAATCAGGTATCTTATAGACGGGCATCGGGCAGATTACAATGACGTTACCGTTATCTACGGTGCGCGCACCCCGGGTATGCTGCTCTATAAAGAAAAACTTGCCGAGTGGGCGAAGCGCGACGATCTGTTCATCCACCTGACCGTGGACACCGAAGCAGAAGGCTGGGACGGTCTGGTCGGATTCGTACCCGCCGTGACCGAGCAAATCGCACCTGGCCCAGACAACGCGCTGCTTCTCATGTGCGGTCCGCCGGCAATGATCCGCTATACCCTGCCGGTGGTCACCAAGCTCGGGTTTGCGCCGAATCAGATTTACACCTCGCTTGAACGCCGCATGAAGTGCGGGATAGGCAAGTGCGGGCGCTGCAACATTGGTCCTTATTATGTCTGTAAAGATGGGCCGGTATTTTCCCTCGACCAACTCGAAGGGTTACCTCACGAGTACTAGGAGGAATCTTGGAAGAAGAAAAAAGGTCTGATCAGCAGTCGGTGGATGAAGTTACGAAGTCAGAGGAGCCGAAAGTGATTCGATTTGAAGACCTTGACCCGAACTTCAAGTACGAGATCCAGGCCGAGCCTTCGGGGGAGTTCATCACCCGGTGCTATGCGTGCGGCACCTGCACCGCATCCTGCCCGGTTCGCTCAATCGAGGAAACCTTCAACCCCCGACGCATCATCCACATGGCGCTTTTAGGAATGAAGGAACAGGTGCTGTCTTCCGAGTTCGTGTGGCTGTGCTCTACCTGCTATTCCTGCTACGAGCGCTGCCCCCAGGACGTGCGCATCACCGAGATGATGAACGCTCTAAAGAACCTGGCCGTAAAGAACGGCTGCATCCATCCCGCGTTCACCGCCCAGATAGATTTAATCCAGGGTCACGGAAGGCTTTACGAGGCCGACTCGTTCGTCAACAAGAAGCGGGCCAAGATTGATTTACCCGAACTCACCGAATCACCTGACCCCATAAAGGCCATCTTCAAGGCCACCGGACTTTACGAGTTTTCCACGCAAGCAAAAGAGTCCAAGGAATCACCTCAATCTGGAAATACCGAGGGGGGTTCTGATGAGTGACGCGAAGCGGAAATTCGCGCTGTATCTGGGATGCACCGTTCCGGTTCGCGCCCAGAACTACGAGCTCTCCGCCCGGATTATCGCAAAGCACTTCGGGATAGAGCTCGTTGACATCCCCTCCTTCACCTGCTGCGGGTTCCCCATAAAGTCCGTAGACCAGCGCTCTTCCTTAGTCATGGCCGCCCGCAACCTTGCCCTCGCCGAAAGCGAGGGTCTTGACATCCTCACCCTGTGCACCGCGTGCACCGGCACACAAGTAGAAGCCAACCACCAGCTGAAGCACGATGACAAGAAGCTGGCCCAGGTCAACGCCATCCTCAAAAAGGAAGACCTGGAATACAAAGGGACAGTAAACGTCCGCCACTTCGCCCGGATACTCTACGAAGACATCGGTATCGAGCGCATCAAGCAAGAGGTCAAGGTCGATCTTCAGTCCTTACCAGTAGCCGCCCATCCCGGATGCCACTTCACGAAGCCCTCCGAGGCGTTCGAGGGGTTCGACGATCCGGAGAACCCGCACGTCTACGACGATTTAATCAACGCCACCGGCGCTCGCAGCAGACCTTACTCGGAGCGCGAGCTGTGCTGCGGCGGTGCGATCCTGGGCATCAGGGTCGACGTCGCCTACGCCATGGCGGGCAAGAAATTGCAAAGTATCAAAGAATCAGGCTCCGAGGCGATGATTCTCATATGCCCGTTCTGCAACGTGATGTATGAGCAGAATCAAAAAAAGATCGAGAAGGAACTGGAGCAGGAGTTCGCCATGCCATGTATCTACTATACCCAGCTTCTGGGCCTTGCCCTTGGCTACACGCCTGACGAGCTTGGATTCAAGATCAACCGTGTTAAACCCAAGGAAATCCTTGAGCGGATTGGAGTAATTAGTGAAAAACCTGCCTGACGAGTTCGAAGACGACATCCCGTTGGGACACGCCATCTTTTTGGTAAGGGAAGGGGTGGGAGGTGCCGAGATGATCCCTGAGCTTATGACCTTTCAGATAGACGGTAAGCTTTTCGATCCAGATAAGATAGATGCGGATGTCTTAGACGAAGAACTCCTTTCCTCCCTTGACAATCTGCGTGATCTTCTCCGGGCAAAGGCAGGGGAGCGCCAATCGTGACCCGTAACACCCCCCGTACCCGTAACACACCCCGTAACACCACCCGTAACACACCCCGTAACACACCCCGTAACACACCACCTCCCTCTGACGCCCGTAACACCCGCAACACCCGTACCCCTTCGGGGCATTCTCATAATTATTCGGAGCTTACGCTCCGCGCACAAGGAAACACCACCCGTAACACACACCTCCCTGAGGAGTCGGAACAAAAGAAAATCTCTAAAGCCCAGGCGAGATTCCGCAGGCAGGCAGGTGATGCCGCTGACGCGTTCATGCAGTTCTGGCGCAAAACAAAGGAAGAAAACGCCATACCCGCAAAGTACAAGGAGTTGATGCAGCTCGCGATAGTCCTTGTCCAGCACTGCCGTCCGTGCATCAATCTGCATACCCAGATATGCGTTAACGTGGGGTGCAGTAGGGAAGAGATTCTTGACGCGGCCAACGTCGCTTTAGCCATGGGCGGCGGACCGGTCTTTGAATACATCGGTTACTTGATGCAGGCTTTGGATGAGTTCGATCCCCCCAAAGAGGCAACCTAGATCTGTTTGTAGAAGGGAGAACAGGAATGGATAAAGATCACACATTTGACGCGCGAGGGATGCTCTGCCCAATACCCGTGCTCAAGACCGCCCAGAAGATCAAAGAGGTTGATATGGGCGAGGTTCTTGAGGTTCTGTCCGACGATGAAGGGGCGCGCGAGGACTTTCCCGCATGGTGCGATCAGACAGGGAACGAGTTTCTGGGCATGAAGGAAGAGGGCGATACCTTAAAGTTCTACATCCGGCGCAAGGTCTGATTGTACCGGAGGACTAAATGACGATAGGATTCCTCCTGAGGACAGGACCGTATACCTCTCAGAACGTGGATACCTGTTATCACCTGGCTAAAAGATTCCTGGCCAAGGGGCACGGGGTAAGGATGTTTCTCTACGAAGACGGGGTCTTCAATCTCGACAATGAGATAAAATCCCCTCAGGAGCGCAACATTGCCGAGATGATGGCTGAACTTGTCCAAAAAGGTGCAAGGATACAGGGGTGCGGCACCTGTGCAAAGTTCAGAGGTCTGAAGCGGGCCGACATCATTGAAGGCGCAAAGCTCGCGGGCATGGTCGTGTTCTCCAACTACCTCAAGGAGTGCGACCGGTTTCTCTCCTTTGGATTTTAGTCATGGAAGCAAAGAAGGTAATGATCCTTATCCGTTCGGCTCCTTACGGGATGGCCACCGCAGGCGAGGGGTTTCGCGCGTTGATTGGTCTGGGGAGTATGGGAATCCAAACGCACGTTGTCCTTGCAGACGACGGGGTTCTGGTCGCCCACAAGGGACAGGCCCCTGAGGCTTTAGCGATGCACAAGCTGGAAGACGCCTACTCACAGCTTGCCGACTTCGGCGCCAAACTGTACGTTCACCTTCCTTCCATCGCCCAACGCGGACTCTTGAAAGATGACTGTATCTCAGTAGAATTCATCTCGGACGAGAAGCTGCGTGAGTTGATCTCCGAGGTCGACCACGTGATAACCTTCAATTAGGCGGAGGCATGGAGAACCTTTATCTCATAACGCGCTCCACCTTTGAGCGCACCGCGTGGCAGCTGGCTGCCCGGCTGGCCAAGGAAGGCGACACCGTCTGCTTCGTCCAGGACGCGGTGCTTGCCGTGCAGGGACCGAAAGAACTCTCTCGGAAACTCTCCGAGATGGAATCGGCCGGGGTTACCGTCCGGTTTCTTGCTGAAGATCTGGCGGCTCGCGGCCTTACCGCGCCGGAGGGAAAAACAGTCAACTACGATGGGTTGACATCACTCATCGAAGAAGCAAAGCACATCATATCGTAAGATTGCAATCTTTTAGGAGGCAAGATGGCGGAGATAGAAGGATACAATCTGCCTGACGAGCTGTACTATCACAAGGAGCACATGTGGGTCAAAAAGGAAGGCGACGTCATCCGCGTCGGTCTGAACGATTTCAGCCAGAAGCTTTCCGGTGAGCTTAGCTTCATCGAATTACCCGAGACCGAGGCGGAAGCCGAGGCCGATGAGGTGATCGGCTCATACGAGACCGGCAAGTGGATGGGCAAGATCTACTCGCCTGTAGCAGGAGAGGTCGTAGAAGTCAACTCCGAGCTTGAGGACGATCCCACCCTTATTAACTCCGATCCATACGGGGCGGGCTGGATATTTACCATGAAACCAGCCGATCCCGCTGAAGTTGACGTCCTGATGCACGGCGAAGCAGCCATAAATTGGCTTAAGGGCGAGATCGCCAAGCACGGGAAGTAACACCCCACAAAGAAACTTCGTTTCTTTGCGGGGACCCCGAAGTAGGACCCCACGAGGTTACTTCGCACCCTCGCGGGGACCCCGATGAACCCTCATTAGTCGCAAGCGGCAAATGATCGAAGGCGAACCTGAATGTTCACACTACACAGTAATTCCCAAGATCGGATGTAGGGGCACGGCATACCGTGCCCCTACATTTTAAATTGCTCCTTCTTGACACCTCATAGGTCACTCGTATACTGGTCTGGAATATCCTAAGTTTTCTAACAGGCGAACCTGAAGGTTCGCACTACGTGAAAACATTTTTGGAG
>JAYELY010000018.1:0-5798 GCA_034717795.1 Caldifarciminota bacterium | reverse complement strand
GCCGAAAAGTTGGAACTGCCCATCATGGGGATCAACCTCGGCGGACTGGGATTCCTCACCGCGTTTCAGTCCTCAGAACTAAAGCAGGCGTTGGATGACCTCTCCCACAAGCGAGTACGGATAGAAGAACGGATGCTGCTTTGTGTAAAATGTAAGAACGAAGAGTTCTTCGCGCTCAACGACACCACCTTCAACATGGGTTCGGAGGCGCGCGTGATCGAGCTTTCCACCTACTTAAACGGCGAGTTTTTAACGCGCTTCACCGGCGACGGTTTGATCGTCTCCACCCCTACCGGTTCCACCGCCTACTCGCTTGCCGCGGGCGGGCCTATACTTGATCCAAGACTTGAGGCGATTATCCTCACCCCTATCTGCCCACACGCCCTATCGGCAAGACCCATGCTGGTCCCGCCCAACTATACGGTTACAGTAGAGGTAGGCTTTAAAAATCCTCCGGTGATCCTCACAACCGACGGTCAGGAAAGACGTCCGTTGGAAACCGGCGAGAAGGTCACGTTCTCCAAGGCTGAGCGTCGCGCCCGGATCGTAATGCCCCAAGATGTTTCGTTCTTCCAGATCCTTCGTCACAAGATGCGCTGGGGAGGCATGCGCGATGCTTGAACGGCTGCGGATATGCAACTTCGCGCTGATCGATAAGGCGGAGATCCGCTTTTCAAAAGGTCTGAACGTGCTCACCGGAGAAACCGGCGCCGGGAAATCGATCCTTCTGGGCGCCCTCTCCGTGGTCTTGGGCGAGCGGATAACCGACGAGCTCTTTCGGTCCGATAAGGACTCGCTTGAGGTGGAGGCAAGCCTCGGCACGCAAAAAATCGAACTGCCGGATTGGGTTGCACTGGACGAGGATCTGCTCGTGATCCTGCGAAAAGCCCTGAAAGCAAGACGTGCGCAGAACTTCGTCAATCAGCGCCAGATCACCCAGACTGCCCTGGCTGAACTCGGAGACGGTCTGGTTGACATCCACGGCCAGCACCAGCATCAGCTTCTCCTGAAGGTCTCCACGCACGGACGCTTTCTGGATGCCTACGGAGGCCTGGTTGAACTGAGGAAACGCTACGCAACAAAACTTGCAGAATACAAGGAACTGGTCAACCGCATCAAAAAGCTCAAGAATGATCTCGCCCGTCGTCACAAGCAGCGAGATTTCCTTGCTTTCCAACTCTCGGAGATCGAAAAGCTCGAACCCAAGCCGGGTGAGGTCGAAGCCCTTAAGAAAGAGCAAGAACTTTTAGCCTCTGCCGAACGCAGGGCCGAGATGGCAAGCCGCCTGATTGAACTCATCTCCGAACAGGATGCATCAATCCTTGAAGGGCTTGCACTTGCCGGCCAGATGCTTAAGGACCTCCTCGTATTTGATCCTTCGCTGCAGGAAACCTTAAAATCCCTGCAAGACGCACAAATCGCTGCGGAGGATGTATGGCGAACCATGGTGCGCTACCGCTCCTCAATAGAGTACTCGCCGGAAAGACTGGAGGAGGTCAACGAGCGTCTGTTTGCCTTTGAGAAACTCTGCCGCAAGCATAACGTGGATGATGAGGGGCTTATTAAATTGACGAGCGAACTGAAGACCAGGCTTTCCTCGATCGAGCTGGACGCCGAGGAGATAACACGGCTCGAAAAACAAGAGGAGAAGATACGTGAGCAGGTTATAGGGTTTGCCTGCGAGCTTTCCCAGGCGCGGGCAAGGACCAAGCAAGATTTCGAGCAAAGTGTTGAAGAACAGCTCGAAAGCCTTGCAATGCCGAAAGCCAAGCTGATTGTGGAGTTCCTTAGGACAGAGGACCCCGAAGGTCTATTTGAAGAGAACGGTGTTCGCTACAGGCTCTCGGAAGATGGATTGGAGGAAACCCAGTTCCTGTTCTCGGCCAACCCGGGGGAGGCGCCGAAACCCTTGGCCCGGATAGCCTCGGGCGGTGAGCTCTCGCGCATCATGCTTGCCCTAAAGACCGTACTTGTGGATTCAGACCAGATACCGGTGCTGGTGTTCGACGAGATCGACGTTGGTATTGGTGGAGCCACTGCTGAGACCATAGGCAAAAGACTCAAGGAGCTGGCCGGTAAAAAACAAATCCTTCTCGTAACCCACCTTCCCCAAATCGCCCGCTACGCAGACCGACACTTTCAGGTAATCAAGAAGATTGAAAAAGGAAGAACCATTACACGTATCAAAGAACTGGATGAGAAAGGACGAGTAGCAGAACTGGCAAGGATGCTCGGCGGAGAAGAAATCACCGACACCGTACGCGCCCACGCCGAAGAACTCAGGCAAAGACATAAATGACCCGTAACACCCGTAACACCCGTAACACACCCACTGACACACTCCCGGATGCAGCGCCGCAGGCGGTTAAAAACCCATGGCGCTTTTGGACTATCCCCAATATCCTTTCCCTTATTCGACTCGCTATGCTTGCACCTACGGTCTGGGCGCTGGTTACCCAACGCAATCTTCTGGCCTTCATCCTGTTCGTGGTCTCCTCTGCTACCGATGCAGTGGACGGCTGGGTTGCCCGCCGCTTCCATCAGAAAAGCGAGTGGGGCAAAATACTCGATCCCATCGCGGACAAGCTCACCCTGAACACACTTGCAATGATCATGGCCTTCCAGGGACGCATACCACTCTTCCTCGCCCTGGTGGTACTGGTTCGGGACGCCATCATCCTGGGAGGCGGTCTTGTTCTCTTGACCTCAAGAACATTCGTGCCTCAATCCAACTGGCCGGGCAAGGTTACCGGCCTTGCGTTCTTTGCCATGCTCTGCGCCGGCCTGCTTGATGCACGCTGGCTGCTTCGTGGATTCCTCGTGCCGCTGGTAACCGTCCTGGTGTTCATAACCGTTGTCGTATATGCCCACAGCTTTTTCCAACGCCTGAATCAGAAGTCCAAGGAGGGATAAGTATGCTGGTACTTGTCGTAAGCGATCTACACGGCCATTCTGTAGAGCCTTTAGTAGGAATTGAAGGTGCGGATCTTCTGTTGATGCTTGGAGATGTAACAACGGGTGCCGGTCTTGAAAAAACCAAGGAGCGGATTGGGACCCTGCGAGGAGCCTATCCCGCACTTTATGTGATCCCCGGGAACTGGGAACGACCACAATCCTCGGAATGGCTGAAAGAAGAAGAGATAAACCTTGATGGAGAAGCAGTGCGATTCAACGGACTACTTCTCTTCGGCCTGGGCGGCTCGATTCCTACACCGTTCAACACACCGAACGAGTATACTGAGGAAGAATTGCAAGAAAAGCTTAACTCCTGTCCTGAACCTGGGAAAGGTGAACGGCTGGTTATCTGCTCGCACAATCCCCCCTACGGTGCGTGCGACAAGGTGTTCCTGGGCAAGCACGTGGGATCGAAGGCGCTGAGGACTTTTATAGACCAACGTAAACCTGATCTGGTGCTGTGCGGGCACATCCACGAGGCAAGAGGAATCGAAAACATAGGGTCAACGATTGTTCTAAATCCTGGCACAGCGCCTAAGCACTACGCCCTGATCAGGATCGAGAAGGAAATCTCTGTAGCCTTACATTAAACCCTTCACCTCTCCCCTCTCGCAAAAGATACAACGCAGGGTTAAACAATCAGCGGTTCTGACGACAACGGACAAAGAAGGCTACCGACCGGTCGTAGGTCCGCTCCTCTTCCGGGGTAAAATAACAAGCCGGCAACTCTTCCTGCGAACGATGGTAAGCTACGCACTCGCAGCATTTCTTCTTGCGCGAGCAAGGTTCGTAGGTGCAGCTGCACTCGATCTGAGAATCGCATTCGTTCATCTTCTCCTTCCTTTATGATCCAATCCTATCCTAAAGTGGTACGCTGTCAAGCCTTGAAACAGGATAAAGCCTGCCTATACTCTTGAAAAACCCTGGAGGTTTGATGCACGTTCTTTGTTTGTTGAGTGTTTTTCTCCTGCAGGCGGTTGAACTGGACACTGAACCGGCATGGGAGTCTGTGGACGACGACTACTCCACCGGCGGCGTCCTTGCAGACATAGATTCAGACGGCGATCTTGACCTGGTTACCGGCAACGGCAACGACATGGCCCGAAATCCCAACAGGGTCTACTATAATAAGGGAGGTGAGCTTGAGGAGATCGCTTCGTGGAGCTCAAGTGATCTCGGCTATAACGGCCACATATCCCTGGGTGATGTGGACGCGGACGGTGATCTTGACCTGGCAGTGGCCGGATTCGCATGGAAAACCGGTCCCGTATGGTCACCTGATACTTCTCGAATCTACCTCAATGAAGAAGGAACCTTTACTTCACTACCTGTATGGTTAGGTGGCGATACCCTACATTCTTTCAGCTGCGACTGGGGCGATGCCGACGCAGACGGTGATCTGGATCTGGCGATTGCATCGGGCAACGAGTACGACAACCGGAAACAGAAGGTGGTTATCTTCGGAAACACCGGCGGCGTGCTCTCGGCTGAACCGATGTGGGAATCTGCTGATTCAGACTTCAACCTGGACGTGTGCTGGGTAGACGTAGATGGTGACGGCGATCTTGATCTGGCTGTTGGAGGATATGAAACGAACCGGATATACTTCATGGAGGAAGGAACCCTTAATCCGCAGGCAGGATGGGTATCGGCTGATTCGCATCACACCGTTCAGATTGCGTTTGGTGATTTTGACTCAGATGGTGACATGGATATGGCAACCGGCGACAATAATCAGATCGGAGACGATGCAAGCAGGGTTCGGATATATCTCAATCAGGACGGAACACTGGACACCCTGCCGTTCTGGGAATCAAAGCTGTGGACGTATCAATCCTGCGTGGCATGGGGCGACGTGGACGCAGACGGAGACCTCGATCTGGCAGCAGGCGGCTGGTGGGAACCGGTATGCGTGTACGAAAACAAGGATAACACCTTTGACACCTTACCCGATTGGTCGTGGCAGCCGTCGGACCCCTACGACCTGGTCTGCGAGCAGGTAATCTGGGGCGAGGTTGACAACGACAACTGGAAAGAGACCACCGAGAACTTCGGGACTATATCTGCAGGTCATGCAATCTACCCCTCCCTTTTCCCGGCGTTGGATGTAGTTGAGGTTAAGATCGATGAATCACCCGCGTCACCGGGAGAATTCCTCTGGAACCCGGCAGACGGCTGGATTCAGATAAACCGAGAAGGTTCGGTAGAGGTAATCTACCGCTACTCCAAGTACCCCGACCTTCTGGTCACCAACTGGGCTGAATCTCCTGGCAACTTCCTCTTCCTTAACCTCGCACAGGACGATACCAACGCGGTTGCCGAACTGCCTCCTCCTGAACTCCCTGTCCAGCTTGAAAAGACAGTACTGATCCGAGGGGAACCCATCAGGCTTATATCTTCCACTCCCCAAAGGATAGAAAAAATCTCGCTATACGACGTAACAGGCAGACGACTCGCCAGCTTTGCCCCAGGTGATTGTCGTGAGTTAATTGCCATTCCCCTCGAGACCTCAAGACTTCCTCGCGGGGTGTATTTCCTCCACGTCCTAATCAGGCAGAAACCAATCACCCTGCGCTTCCAGATTATTTGACCATCAACAGGAGGCTGCCCTCCGGCAGCCTCCTAAATCTCTATCTGCTAACCTAGGGCTTCAGTAGGACAACCCTAAGGCTGCATCAAAGCGGTCTTGGTTATACGCTGGGCCTTGGAGAACCCTTCGGAACCATCAGTACGCCGCGCACGCCAGTCAAGGGTGTAGATATAAACACCAGGCGCAGGCCGCTGACCGCTGGCAGTTAAACCGTCCCAGTAGGCTTCAAAGATGCCGCCAACGTCGTACTCCT
>JAYELY010000017.1:0-5823 GCA_034717795.1 Caldifarciminota bacterium | reverse complement strand
TGTAAATCGAAAGTTCGATCCTGGTGGATACAGGCGTTCCGTAGCGTATCTCGATCTTGCTCCGGGCGAGGGTTGCGAAGGATGCGGCCTGGGTGAAGAACTCGCCCGGCAGCACAACCAGCTGCACGGTGCCGGTTGTATCGTCGGAATCCCCCCCTGCATTGGAGACGGTCAGCCGAACGCTAAACTCCCCGGCAGAGGTATATACGTGCGTTGGGTTCTGCTCGGTTGATGTCCCATTGTCTCCGAAGTCCCAGGTCCAGGAAGTCGGATTCCCAGCGGATTGATCGGTAAATGTTACCTCCATCCGGTGGGTAAGCGGTACGTACCCTATCGAGGGGTTGGCGGTGAACGCCGCCTGAAGAGGCTCGGTAACCGTGATGTAGTCTGCTTTTGTCTCGGTGTCCGAACCGTCCGCGTTGGTAGCGGTAAGGCTTACCGTGTAGGTGCCAGCCGTATTGTAGGCGTGTTGAGGGTTCTGATCCGCCGATGAGCCGCCGTCCCCGAAGCTCCACGACCACGAGGTAGGGTTTTCGGTGGACAGGTCGGTAAAGGCAACGTCCAGTGGGGCAGGACCGCTCGTAGGGTCGGCGGAGAAGTTGGCATCCGGAGGTTGAGGAGCGCTGATTACCGTGATGTAGCCTGGTTTGGTCTCGGTGTCCGAGCCGTATGCGTTGGTTGCGGTAAGGGAAACGGTGTAGGTGCCCACGTTGTTGTAGCGGTGGGTTGGGTTCTGACTCGTAGAAGTTCCGCCGTCGCCGAAGTCCCAGGACCAGGAGGTCGGGTTTTCGGTGGACAGGTCGGTGAACGCTACATCGAGAGGCGCGGTCCCGGAGAGGGGGGTACCCGTAAAGTCCGCTGCAGGGAGCGGGCCGCTCGTCACGGTGATGTAGTTGGTTTTTACCTCGGTATCCTCGCCATCCGCATTCCGAACGGTAAGTGATACGGTGTAGGTTCCCTCGGTGTCGTATACGTGGGTTGGGTTTTGGGTTGTGGATGTCCTCGTATCGCCGAAGTCCCATGACCAGGAGGTAGGATCGCCGGTTGAAAGATCGGTAAAACTCACAGTTAATGGAGCAGGGCCTGAGCGGGGATCTGCGGTGAAATCCGCATCAAGAGCCTGACCTGAAACTACACCCTTCACACGCAGCATAAGGTCCACACTGTCTCCCAAGGGTTTGCCAAGTCCTGCATCGAGGCTATCAAAAGGTAACCACTCGGGATCCGTATCGAAAACGGCATACGCCCACGAGACATGATGTGGTGGAGCACCGCCGTCCAATGCCAGACCGGGGTTGTCGTTCACTATGTTCTCGACCGCGAAGTAGAAGCTCCCGGATTCTATCGTGATATCCAGGTCGCTCACGTCAAACCAGTTGAACGCTCCCACCTCGACCGCAGCCACTTGCTTGCGTCCCAGCTCAGCGCCGGGTTCAGCGCCGTCGTCGAAAAACACAAGGTAGCACGGTTGGTCCCAGTTGTCAGGATCGTCACTCCAACCTATAGGCCAGTACGCAGCTGCTGTAACGGTGAACGGATAGTTCCCGGTTCCAGGGGTCAACTTCACGGCCATTCGGTTTCCTGTTTTCATCTTGAACCCGAAGTTTACCGGGGTCGCCTCGTCCTCTATCAGCTGTATGGTATCCTGAGGCATCGCAAGGTTTGGTGCTCTATTAAGGGTCGCCTCAGATGCAGTAAGCCGTTGGCTTTCTATTAGGAAGGGCTCTCTTGAGAGAGCGGCGTTATTGGAGGAAATGGCGGTGGGTTGTACTTCGTATATCTTCCGCGTCCCCTTTGAGGACGCGGCGGCAGGCAGGGCTAGGCCGAGGCTTATCCCTGCCAGAAGAAGGACGATAGTTCGTTTCATCTTGCCTCCTCGATTAACTCTTTGCCTGTGATAAGCGAAACTCTTCTCCCTGATCCCTCATCAACGGCAACACCCGCCGATTGTGAAGATGTTTGCACGATACTTCCGCTCTCCAGGTCAATGGTTGCGTGCCCGCGTCCAACGTCGGGGATGTGATCGAAGTAGCGATCGGTAAAGTTGTAGGGATCACACAGTATTATCGCAACGACGTCGATCTGACTGGGATTTCCTAAAGCGGCCAGGGAGACCCCGCCCTTTACCGAGTCCTCGTTGGTTGGCTGATAGGGCAAGCTTACAGGTTCTGCCTCTATGGACCACCCACCTTGACCGGTGGTGTCCCATCCGAACACGTAGTTCTCGTTTTGACGCCCGGATATGGTGGTGTCGATCCCCACGAACACCATGTAATCCGCGCCGATGTCGTTTGGAACCGCCTCAGCACCCCAGCCCGGAGTCGACGTAGAAAGCCCGGTCGTAACATCTTGATCCGTATCGAAGTAGACCGCGAACTGGACGTCCCGCGTCGCGTCAGGAATCGAGCCGTAGGTCTGGACCTTGAACTCAAGGGCGCCGTCTGAGAAATCCGCGTCAACGTAGAGGTAGTGAGCGTTGTAGGCCACGTTCCCGTCGTCAGGGTCCTCAGCCAGAAGAAGCCAGTCGCCCAGGCCGGTGTATACGATGCGCTCACGACATCCTGGCAGTAACGCCGTCAGGATAAGAAGTACTGCTAAAATGAGAGGTGTGCGTTTCATCATTCCACCTCCTTAGCGTGTTACTATGATTTTTGAGGCCGCGTGTCCTTCTGGTGCTTTAAGCCGCAGGAAGTAGACACCCGGTCCAACCAAAAGACCTTTCTCGTCGCACAGATCCCAGAGGGTCTCGTATTCGCCCACCGGAACCTCCACTGACAGGAGCCGCCTGACCAACTGGCCGTTGACGTTGTAAATCGAAAGTTCGATCCTGGTGGATACAGGCGTTCCGTAGCGTATCTCGACCTCGCTCCGGGCTAGGCTTGCGAATCCAAGCGTCCGAGCGAAGAAATCACCCGGCAGCACGTACAAGTATACGGTGTCGCTTATCGAGTTAGAACCCCCTGCATTGGAGACGGTGAGCCGAACGGTAAACTCGCCTGCAGAGGTATAAGTGTGCGTGGGGTTCTGCTCGGTTGATGTTCCATTGTCTCCGAAGTCCCAAGACCACGAGGTGGGGGCACCAGTGGACTCATCGCTGAACTCCACCTCCATGCGGTGCGTAAGGGGCACGTACCCTATCGAGGGGTTGGCGGTGAACGCCGCCTGAAGAGGCTCGGTAACCGTGATGTAGCCCGCTTTTGTCTCGGTGTCCTGCTCGCTCCCGTCAGAAACGGTAAGTGCAACGGTATAGGTGCCCGCGTTCTGGTAGGTATGTGTAGGATTCTCTAGACCCGAGGTCGCGCCGTCTCCGAACTCCCATGACCAGGAGGTTGGATTGCCCATTGACTGATCGCTGAAGGTTACCTCGAGGGGTGCCGGGCCTGTTCTCGGGTTGGCAGAGAAATCCGCATCCAGAGGCGGAGGAGCGCTGCTTACCACAATGTAGCCCGTTTTGGTCTCGGTGTCCGAACCGTATGCGTTGGTTGCGGTCAGGGAGACGGCGTAGGTGCCCTCGTTGTTGTAGACATGGGTTGGGTTCTGACTCGTAGATGTTGCGCCGTCCCCGAAGTCCCAGGACCAGGAGGTAGGATCGCCTGTGGACAGGTCGGTAAAGGCTACGCTCAGGGGCGCGGGGCCGGAGCGGGGGTCAGCCGCAAAGTCCGCGCTGGGAGCAGCACCTCCAACCGTGATGTAACCTGTTTTTACCTCGGTATCATCGCCGTTAGCATTGGAGACGGTAAGGGATACGGTATACGTTCCCTCGGTGTCGTAGACGTGGGTCGGGTTTTGGGTTGTGGATGTTCTCGAATCGCCGAAGTCCCATGACCAGGAGGTAGGATCGCCGGTTGAAAGATCGGTAAAACTCACAGTTAAGGGGGCAGGCCCTGAGCGTGGATCGGCGGTAAAATCCGCATCCGGAGCGGCCGGACCTGGACGTCTCGGCGCTTCGATATTTACCACACCATCAAAAACCACCGAGAAGCCCGCTGGCATTCCGGCAGGCAAGACATACCAAGAGGAAGGCAGTGGATCGGGGTTGCCTCCTCCCCAGCCGAAGTTCAGATGCCACTCGTCGTCGCCCGTGGTCTCACGGAAGCCGTCGCAGATGACTGAATGTGCACCGTTGGTGCCGGGGTTGTATATTCCCAATTGGGCGGGCATGCTGTCCTTCATGTTCTGCTCAAGGATGTCGTAGAAGCCCAGACTCCCCTCTTCCCTCCTTTGGGCGCGGTCGAAATCGAAGTGGCTTCTGTAAGCATCAGCGCAGTCGGTGTGGGATGCCCCTGAGCCCTGGCTTGTGTAGTTCATCTTTACGGAGACCCCGCACGCATAGGAGATGTCCGCGCAAACCGCAAAGGTGGGCGCTCCATCGTTGTAGTCTATCTCAGGTATGCTTGCTTCGGTGGCATCGATGGAGATGTGGCGCGTATCGGTCACGTAGTCGTCGGCGTGGGTGAAGATCACCGAATCAGGGTACTGCCAGAAGTTGATTATCTGCCCCATCGCGGTGGCCACACATCCCACAACGCAACGGTTTCCGGTAACCGGGTCCATCGGGCATTCGTTCCAGTAAGGGGAACTCTGGTGCCACATACTCTCCACCCAACCGCCTGTCCAGGTTTGTCCATCAGGCGGCCAGGAGTCTCCGGGGGCCTTAAGCGCGGCTTCGCCGGATATAAACCCTTCCCATTCTCTATGATAGCGAGCGATGCGCTCCGGCTCAAGTATCTCGCGAGCCGCCATACGCAGGCTGAGATCTTCCCTTAACATACGCGGCAGGAGATTCAAGGGGTCCTCATCCCAGGGGAAGCAACTGCGGTTAGAATAGGCAATAACCGGTACAAGATCGGTGTTCGCCGTTACTACGATAAAACCTTGCGGCTCAAGCTCGAAGACGTAAGCGAGCAACTCTTCCTTATCCTCTGCGTAGAGTGGTTTTATGGTCTTTATGGATGGAGTATAACTCGCGCCGAGATAATCAGCTTTCGGCAGACGCTGGCTTATGATTTCAATTTGGGTTTCGGTCACCTTTGCGGCGGTCTCGGGACCGACTGGCTCGGCGTGAAGTAGACCTATGAAAACAAACAGTATAAACACTCCGGCTGCCGGAAATCTGATTCTCGAACTCTTCAAGATTCCTCCTAGGATGGAATCGTTTACATTCAACTATTTTGCCGAAAGGCAAACCTCAGCCTTCCGAATCTCTATCACTTAAGTATAACAATAAGTTTAGCGACTCAGAGTGTATTGTCAAGACCCACAGCCTCTCCAGGGATGCCGATTTCTTACAACCGCCTTCCTTACCTGGGTAGCTCGATCCCATTCCCAAACTTCCACATCAAGCTGAGGTTTTACTGGTTTGCTTCAGGTTAGTGTAGGCTTAAGCCAGCGATCTACCTTATGCGCTGAAGTTCGTGCCAGTCGAGTTTTTCATTCCCGATCGCTATAATCTGATTCGGGTTCAATATGATCTCGGCGATCCCTTTCCTGGATGTTATCTTCTTACGGATGGTGCATTGTTTCAACTTGAGGAATGAAGTGTTTTCTTCCCACTTCTCAAGGCTCTCGCACTCGATCTCGATGTCATTTTGACAATAAATCCACATCATGACCTCCAGGGTTTATAGGAAGTCTATGCATGGCGTCTCGCATGTCAAGGATGTTGTGATGCCTATGTCTCATATTCAAGATAGATGGCAGGTGGTCGATGCGCCTTATTACTTTTCAAGGCTCTTTTTGATCTGCTGAAGTCTTACCGGGTGCCCCCGGATAGACTTTAGCAAAAATCATAACCGTCATTTCTAGTATAAATCGATTCTTATC
>JAYELY010000016.1:0-5854 GCA_034717795.1 Caldifarciminota bacterium | reverse complement strand
CATGCGTCGCCCCTACAGCCGGACTTGTTGAATGGATAATTTAACTGACAAGATTCGCGAAGAAGCAAGAAAGGTCCTTGAAGCCAAGAAGGTAGACCTGGTCATCGGCTACGGCCAGGGTGAGGGTCCCATGCGGACGCAGCCGGTGTTTATCAATAACGTCGACGACGTAGAAAAACTCGTGTGGCCGGCGTTCGGCCTGATAAATCTCGCAAATTATCTACTTAGGTATCGTAACACCCGTAACACCCGTAACACCCCGCACAAGATCGGCATCGTGGCCAAGGGTTGCGACTCGCGCTCGATCGTGGCACTTTTGAAGGAGAACCAGATAGACCGCGACAGGCTCTTTATCATCGGGGTGAACTGCCCGGGCATGCTCTCGCGTCAGGTGGCTCGTGAAAAGGCGGGGGAGATCATCTCCGCCGAGAACAAGGGGGAGATGTGGTCATTCACCACGGTCGAGGGTGTCAAACAGATCTCCTGTTTTGACCTGATGCCCTCGAACTGCGCGGCTTGCAGGCATCACGCACCGGTTATCTCCGACGTGATCGTTGGAGAGGCTATTACCGAGCCTGAGGGCGACGGGTACGAGGGCATCCGCGAGTTTGAGCAAAAACCGGCTGCGGAGCGGTACGAATACCTGATGTCCGAGATGTCAGCCTGCATCCGGTGCTATGCATGCCGGCAGGCGTGTCCGACCTGCAACTGCGGCGAGTGTTTTGTGGATGTAACCCGGCCAAAGTGGGTGGACAAAGGCTTGGAGTCCACAGATCTCGCAATCTGGCAGCTTATACGTGTATACCATCAGGCCGGGAGGTGCGTGGACTGCGGCGCTTGCGAGGAGGCGTGTCCGGCGGGCATCAAACTTCTCTGGCTGACCAGGAAGATGAACCTTATCGTCAAGGAACGTTTCGGGTTCGAGGCCGGGGTTGACCTTGAAGCTTTGCCGCCGCTGGCTACGTATGAGAAGGACGATCCCCAGGAGTTTATACTATGATTAAGCTCAATAACCTTAAGGACTTATACAGTCATCTGGCCAAAGACAAACAGGTGGTGGGCTTGAAGAAAGAGGGAAGTCGCCACTATTACAAGGTTCTTGAGCAATACGAGGACTGGGCGTCCAATGTGCTGTTGGGCAACTTTTCTCCTAAGGATCACTTCTTTCCGCAAGATGAGACCATGTTCTTTTTCAAGGAACAGAAGCTGATTGAGCCCAAGGATGAAATCAAATCAACAGTCCTCTGGGGAGTTCGTCCCTGCGATATTGCCGGCATCGGTGAGCTGGAGCGGATGTTCAACCAGGTTGGGGAGGAGGGCGAGGAGGGCGAGGAGGGCTACAAGGACCCTTATTTCCAGAAGCGGTTCGAGCGGACATTGATAGTCGGCATGGCGTGTACCGAGCCCTGGCCTGGCTGTTTCTGTACATCGGTTGGGGGTTCCCCTTATGAGTCAAAGGGGTCGGACATCTTCATCTATCCTGTTGATAATGGGTATCTTATAGAGACTCCGAGCAAGAGGGGAGAGGCGGCGATCCAAGGTCTGGACGTTGAGGAAGTCGGGGATGTTTCCCAGTTGGAGGCCGACCGCCGTCTGGCGGAGTCAAAAATCAAGAAGTATGCATTCGAGGGTATCGAAAATAAACTTAAGTCTATGATTGACAGTAACTTCTGGGATTCTGTCCATAACCCGTGCATCGGGTGCGGGACGTGCGCGTTCGTGTGCCCGTCGTGTCACTGCTTCGACATCAACGACTCTTCCAGGGGCGCGCGCGGACTGCGTTCCCGTCAGTGGGATTCGTGCCTCTTTGAGGTCTACACCCTGGAGACCTCGGGGCACAACCCCAGGCCCACGGGCAGCGAGCGTTGGCGCCAGCGGCTTATGCACAAGTTTTCATACTTCCCCCAGGTGTTCGGCATGTTCCAGTGCCTGGGCTGCGGCAGGTGCGGCAGGGCCTGCCCGGTGAATATTAATATAGCTGAGTTGGCAAATAAGGTCCAGGCTTGGGAAGAGCCGCAGAGCTGACAACGGGCAAATGGAGGGTGGACTCTCTAGTCCGCTAATTATTGATCTTCGCCAAAAAATACAACATTGTCAAGCTCGTTTACTATGAGGTGTTTGATAATTCCAGAAGCGCAATTGAACGGGAGAAAAGAATCAAGGGTGGTTCAAGGCAGAGGAAGGTAGATTTGATCGAGAGTATGAATCCACAGTGGAGAGACTTGTATCCAGAGATTGCTTCGTTGTAACGCTTCGCGTTACGCCTCGCAATGACGGGGAGGGTACGGTTGAGTGGCAGATGACTCAACAACAACCTGTCATTGCGAGTGATCTTCGAGACCACGAAGCAATCTCGGTTTCGAGGTTTTGAGATTGCTTCGTCACTTCGTTCCTCGCAACGACGTGGTAATAGTCTGTAGTGCGAATCTTCAGGTTCGCGCTTGCCTGCGGCAAAAAGATCGCAGTTCACCCTCCCCCTTGCCCCCTCCACAAGGGAGAGGGATGTTGACTGGTGTGGTTAATTACTCCCAGTTGTACCTGTCGAACCCTGAGCCTGTGCGGATGCTCAGGGCGGCTATGTCGTCCTTGTAGGCCTCGTAAAGGTTCGCCAGTTCCGTAGTGTCCCCATCGTAGGTGAAAAGCACGGCGGCGTCAAGATATCCAGGGTCGCCGGTTATTCGCGCGCCTGCTACCTCCCCTTGTGAATCGACAGAGAAGATAGAGTAGAAGCCCGGTTCAAGAGCGGTCCCGGCTGCGCCCAGGGCTGTGAGGGCTTCCTTGAGCGAATCACTGTGCGGTGCCTGGGAAGAATCGTACGCCATCTCCAGCAGCAGCATGTTCTCGAAAAGCCGGTGCAGCGTGTCTGTCCCGTAATACAGAGCCACCTCTTCGCCTTCCCCTTCCACAAGGTAGATGCTGTCTTTTACCGCAAGCACGAAGGCGTCTTGTTCCCCATCCTTGTCTTCGAAAAGAAGGGTGTAGTTTCCGTTCTCCAGGGCTCCTATATCTTCGGGAAGGACGTTGGAGTGCGAACCCGAGACCTCGTCTCCCTCGTTGTTTCCCTTCAGGAGAGTCCAGATCGTATCGCCGCGAAGCTCCCATTGATGATCCACGCCGTCTGTATCAGGTGTTTCATCGAAGAACTCCAAGGAGATAATAAGCGAGACAGGAGACCCCGGGGTTTCGTACAAACGATAGGTGAAGGGGTATTCGATCTTGTTGACGCCCTCGAATAGATCGCAACCTGAGATTGCAACTAGAAGGAGCGCAAGGCTCACCATCAACCCTGTTCTGACCACTACACGTTTCATTAGCTACCTCCACTGGCGGTTGGTTTACGACCATAAGATAGTCCACCGCGCACAAAAGTCAAGGCCTTGAGTGCTCCTTTTGTCCTTCGGCAAAAAGATCGCAACGGGAGGAGGATTATGTTGACTTAAAGCTTTCCCTGACTATCATCCAAGTATGTCTTCACTTCCTGATAGGGAAAATCGTATCCGGAAATTGGATGAGCTGCGTTCCAAAGCCATAGAGCCTTATCCCTACTCCTTCGAGCGCACGCATACCGCAGCCGAGGCTTTGGCGGATTTCGATAAACTCTCTGAGTCTGAGACCCAGGTAAAGGTTGCAGGAAGGCTCCGCACCCGGCGCGACTTCGGTAAGACTATCTTCTTCGACCTGCACGATGAGAGTGGCAAGATTCAGCTCTACATCCGCAAGGACGAAGCCCTCCTCGCCCAGCCCTCCTCAGATAACGCTCTTCCAGAACGTAACGTTCCGCCTGGAAAGCATCCACTTTTTTCCGACTTCCTTTCGCTCGTCGACCTTGGTGATTTTGTTGGGGTCTCGGGACCACTTTTCAAAACCAAGACCGGGGAGCCGACCATCAACGTCAAGGAGTTCACCATGCTCTCAAAGTCGCTTGCCGCTCTGCCGGAAAAGTATCACGGGCTTCAGGATACCGAGCAGCGACTACGTAAGCGTCATCTTGACCTGCTTGTAAATCAGGAGACGCGCGAGGTCTTCAGAACCCGCAGTCGTCTTATCAACCTCGTCAGGGCCTTCTTTGACGAGCGCGGCTTCCTGGAGGTGGAGACCCCGATGCTTCAGCCTTTATACGGCGGGGCCGCAGCCGAGCCCTTTCGTACCCACTACCGAGTGCTTGACCGCGATTACTTTCTGCGGATCGCCACCGAGCTTTATCTTAAGCGGCTCATCGTGGGCGGGTTTGAGAAGGTTTATGAGATAGGCAAGGACTTTCGCAACGAGGGGCTTGACCGGGTGCACAACCCTGAGTTCACCATGCTTGAGGCGTATCAGGCGTACGTGGATTACTCCCAGATGATGCGGCTTACCGAGGAGTTATTCAGACTCCTGGCCTCCGAGCTTACCGGTTCAACCACCGTAACACCCGTTACCTGGATGGGAGCCGAGTTCGATTTCAGCGGTGAATGGGAGAAGGTTGAGTTCGTTCCTGCCCTTGCCGAGAAGATCGGCACTGATCCGTTGCAGCTTTCCGAAGACGATCTTCGAAAGATCTGCAAGGATAAGGGAGTGGAGGTTACCGATCAGACCCCTTACGGGAAGATGCTTGATAAGCTGTTTACCGAACTGGTTCAGAATCACATCCAAGGCCCTGCGTTCGTTGCCGATCACCCCAGGATAATCTCGCCTTTAGCCAAGGTGCACAGGAATAATCCTCAATTAGTCGAGCGGTTTGAGCCTGTGATTGCCGGTGTTGAGTTCGGCAACGCGTTTTCAGAGCTTAATGATCCTTTAGAGCAGCGCAAGCGGTTCGAAGAGCAAACGGCAAGGCACGAAGAGTTTTCGGTGATGGACGAGGATTTTCTCCAGGTCCTTGAGCAGGGCATGCCTCCTACAGGCGGACTGGGGCTGGGCATAGACCGAATGGTTATGCTGTTCACGGATTCCGCTTCGATTCGCGACGTGATCATCTTTCCGCAGCTTAAAGAAGAGGGAAAGTGAACGTTAATCTATTTGTTGCTCGTCGGTATCTTCGCCAGCGGCGCAGAGGCGAGGGTTTCTACAACCTGATCTCCACCATCGCCATAGCCGGTGTGTTCGTGGGCGTTGCCGCACTTATAATCGCGTTGTCCGTTTTGAACGGTTTCAACGGCGAGCTCAAGGATCGCATCGTAGGCGTAGCTCCTCACATAACGATTCAAAAGTTTTACTCAAATCCCATTACCCCGGAAGAGTATAAGCGTGCTGCCGACAGACTTTCGCAGATGCGTGAGGTTGTTGGATTTGGCCCGGCGCTTATGCGCAAGACCCTGATTCAGTCAAGGTACGGTGCAGAGGGTGTGCTTGTGCGCGGGGTCGATCCTGAGCATTTAAGAAAGACCTCAAGCATTACCGATCCGCGCTATCCATTGGAAGGGGAGTGGTCGTTCGAGGGTCACGGGGTCGTTATAGGTCGTCAGCTTGCGGACAACCTGCGCGTGAAACCGGGTGATACGGTGGTAATCGCTTCCCCTGAGAACGTAATCATGACGCCGGTAGGGCCTATCCCCATAGTGAAGAACTACGTGGTTCGGGGGATCTTTGACGCGGGTTTCTATGACTACAACATGGTGATGGTTTTTCTTGACATCCGCAACGCCCAGCAGTTATTCGGCTACGGCAATCGCATCACCAACATTGAGGTTAAGCTGCGTGATCCTCTCAAATCCACCCGGGTCTCGCAAGCCATACGTGACGAATTGGGCTATCCGTTCGTACCAATCGACTGGCTCATGGAGAACAAGAACCTCTTTTCCGCCTTGAAGATGCAGAAGGTGGTCGTCTTCATAGTGCTCGCGTTGATTATTCTGGTTGCGGCGTTCAACATAAT
>JAYELY010000015.1:0-5994 GCA_034717795.1 Caldifarciminota bacterium | reverse complement strand
GCGTGGTCTTGCCGCCTCCGTTGGGGCCGATAAACGCAGTGGAGAAACCGACCGTTATCTCCAGATTCACATCGGAGAGCGCCGTGACCTCCTCAAAACGAACGGTCACGTCCTCAAGGCTTACCAGGGGCTTTTTACTCACCTTTCCCCCATAGCCTGTTTCATCACCTCCAGATTGCGATCCATGAGTTCTATGTAGGTTTCACCCTCTCTCCCCAGTGGATCAAGGAAGAGCACCTTGACCCCCGCTTCTCGGGCGATAACCTGGGCCGCCTTTGGCGAAAGCTGCGGCTCGGCAAACACCGCTTTTACGTCTGCTCCTTTGATCGCCCCTACGATTTCCTCAATGTCCTTCGGGGTAGGCTCCCTACCTGGCGAGGAGACGATTACTGCGGCGCTCTCCAGACCGTAGCGGCGCGCGAAGTAAACCCATGCAGGATGGAAGGATACGTATTTTTTCGAAGCGAAGGAGGCCGCCTCCTCCTCGATGCGGGCGTTGAGCGAATCAAGCTCTTCCAGATAGTGGTCGCAATTGGCTTGATAGACCGGCCTGGCTCGAGGGTCGATACTCATGAGGGAATCTGCGATTGCAGAGGAGATCAGCCTGGCGTATATAGGATCGAGCCAGATATGGGGGTTGGCGCCTTCGTGAGACCCGTTCTCAGATATGAGTTCTATGCCGCGAAGCTCGGTCGCGGTGATGAGGGGTGCATCTTGAGGCAGCAAACCCTCCAGCCAGTGATCAACGTCAAGGCCGATGCGAACAACGAGCTCGGCCTCTGAAGCGGCCCTGGCCTGGGAGGGTGTAGGCTCAAAGGTGTGAGGGGACGCTCCAGGTGCAAGCAGCGAGGCAACCTGGACCCGCTCGCCGCCCACCTGACGCACGAAATCGGCAAGCACCGGGATGGTGACAACTACCTTGACTTTATCTGTCGACGGCTGAGACCGATTCTTCTTGCAAGTTGTGAGACTAATGACACTTAAAGCGATTAGCGTTATCGCCACGACACGCCGCATTCGTCCTCCTTGGTCTTACGGCTAATAGAATAGGAGGAGAAAGCGAAATGTCAAGCAATAGATGCTCCTTTCGTTGCTGCGCAACGAAAGATCGCAGCGAAACAAGAAAGGGGGCGGTATTGAGACCTGCCCTGCCGATTTAAACTACCTTACCAATACCAACTTCCGCACGGAAGTGAAGTTTGGTGTCTCAAGCCGCACGAAGTAGACGCCGGGAGCGCCGTCCCAGATCACGTAGTGATCACCGGAGCCTACTGATTCATCCATGAGCGTCTGGACCAATGCGCCGGAAGCGTCGTAGATCATGAGGGATACGGAGGTGGACGTGGGAAGGCTGAATTTGATCTCGGCTGCACCTGTGGAGACTGGTGAGACCTGGATCTTTAAACCCGGTTTGTTCTTTGCCTCACAGATGCCGGTTTTGTACCTAACACGGAGTTTGGGACGCAGGGCGGTATCACCGTATTCCTTGCCGGCAAACCAGGCATCCCCGTAAGGGGTTTCTTCAGGTACCTCTACGTAAACCCCATGGTTCTCGGCATCCTCATACAGCCATGAATAAACGATATACGTGATATCCACCTCAAACCACATCTGTGGATGTGGAGGCAGTAGGTCAAGGACAGTGCTGTATCTATTCTCAGCAGGCATGTTGTTCCATGCAACGGTTCCTTCATCCCACGCCTCGGTCGCGGGATAGACGCCAGCGTGACCGCCAACGTAGTCGGTGTCAGGGGGTAACCACAATCTGAGAAGTGCTGTATCAACCATATCTTCTGTATAAGGCAGCTCAGTAAGATCGAACTGAACAAGCGCACGAGCTGTATCTTCGGCACCCGAGCCGCCTAAGATCTCAAGGAGTGGCAGAGTGCCATAGTTTCCATCGGGATCATTGGACCAGACAGTGGCATCCTGCACTGCCGTGATCAGAGCCTCCTCGGCCCATGCAAAAGGCACCAGGCATATCGTAATGCAAAGCACGAGCATAACGGTTTTCATCGCTCCTCCTAATCTTTGCCCCAAAACCGCACTACGTTCGGTTTTGGGGACCACGAAGTGGGTTATTCTAGGATTACTGCTTTCCTAACAAGGATATTGCTGCCGATCTTCAGAAGCACAAAGTACACACCCGGCGTACCGTTCCAGATTAAACGATGATCGCCAGGGTGCACCGAACCATCTACCAGCGTTTCCACCAGAACGCCGGAGGCGTCGTAGATCTTTAGCGACCCTCCAGTGCAAGCAGGAAGGTTGAAACGGATCTCAACGTGTCCTGCTGAAGAGCTTGATACGTCAAGTGTAATTGCATCTGCCGACTCGTCCTCGATAACGCCTTCGCTGTGACAATTAACCCACAGCTTAGGATGTAATAACGAGTCGGGGTTCTCCCTGGAGGCGACATCAATGTCCACCGAGATACCGTTGTCAGGTACGTCGATGTAGAACCCATAAGCTTCGATGGGATCATATCCGTACCAGGTCCGTACGATCTCGGTAACGTCTATCTCCCACAGGGTGGCCGGGGGTTCCAGTGGGGGTGCGGTATCGGTTACAATAATACCCCGATTTTCTCCGGGTCGTGTGTTCCAGGTTACACTCATCTCATTCCATTCCTCGGCCACGGTGAAGAAATCAATCGGAGCCTCTCCCAGGTCATTCCCGACCAGGTAAAGCTTCAGAATTGCCTGGTCTATGATTGTTGTATATTCAGGTAAGGTGTAGATAGGAACGAATTCAAACAGACCTTTTGCTAGCCACACCGTGTCCTCGCCCCAGGTGCCGCCTATCTGGATGTTCGAACCGCCGCCCTTGTTGACTCCCGGTTCCTCTTCGTCCAGCTCCGTATCACCGATTGCTTCATAGACCGCTCCATCGGCCAACATTACCGATGTCGAGCAGAATAAGATGCCCATGGTTAGTACCACGTACTTCATTATGCCTCCTAAACTCTCTAGCTAGATCAAATATATTACGGAAAGTTCAGAGCCGTTCCTCCTTGGTTGGGTTCACGCTCGCACCTCTAGAATATGGAGTTTTCGGTAACTGTCAAGGCACAAAAGCAAGGCCAGCCTGAGGCTGGCCTTCATAATTTCTTTATTGGGGTCCCCGCGCGTGCGCGAAGTGGACGTGCGGGGTGTTTTATTCCTCTCTGGCCTTTTTCGCCTCCTGGACGACCTTGGCTGAGAACTCCGAGGGCACCGGTTCGTAGTGGTCGAAGCGAGCGGTAAAGAACCCGCGGCCCTGTGTCACCGACCTGAGGGTTGTGGCGTACTTGTACATCTCAGCCTCTGGCACCAGCGCCTTTATCACCTGGCTGCGCCCAACTGAATCCACGCCCTGGATCCTGCCGCGCCGTGAGTTCAGGTCGCCTATAACGTCGCCCATAAACTCCTCGGGAACCGTGACCTCCACGGCCAGGATCGGTTCAATCAGTATGGGATTCGCCTTCTCGCAAGCAGCCTTGAACGCGATCTGCGCGGCCAGCTTGAACGCGATGTCTGAGGAATCCACCTGGTGGAAGCTTCCGTCGTAGACCGTCGCCTTGAGGTCAACCATCGGGTAGCCGGCCAAAAAACCCTGGGCTACGGACTCGCGTACACCCTTCTCCACCGAGGGGATGAACTTGGATGGGATGGCGCCGCCGAAGACCTCTGAGGCGAACTCTACTCCTGACCCAGAGGACAGAGGCTCCAGGCGAAGGTATACGTCGCCGAACTGTCCGCGACCTCCGGTCTGTTTCTTGTGACGTCCCTGAGCGGCTGCTTTCGCGGTGATGGTCTCTCTATAAGCGATGCGCGGCTTGCGGGTATCAACAGACACCCCGAACTTCTTCTTGAGCTTTGCCATGATTACGTCGAGGTGCAGCTCGCCCATACCGCTTATTAGCTGCTGCTTGAGCTCGGGATCGAACCTGTAGACGAAGGTGGGATCTTCGCCGTGCAGACGAGCCAGTGCGTTTGAGACCTTCTCCTCGTCGCCCTTGGACTGCGGCACGATAGCCACCGATATGGGCGGGTTGGGAAACTCCAACTTGCCCAAAGAGAACTCTGCCTTGGATGTAAGGGTGTCGCCGGTGCCGGTGTTCCTGAGTTTGACCAGACCGCCGATCATACCGCAGGTGAGCTTTGATATATCCTTGCGCTCCCGGCCCTGGATAGCCAGTATCTGACCGATCCGTTCCGAGGCACCAGCATCAACGTTCTTAAGGGTAGTACCGGAGGCTATCTCGCCTGAGAAGACACGAACGTAGAGCAGATCACCCAGATGGGGGTCGGAGACCGTCTTGAACACGTAGGCAAGTGCGTCGCCTGAGGCTTGAGGGACAATTTCCTTTTCTTCGCCGCCCTCTTGCACCTTCAGCGGAGGTATCTCCAGTGGCGAGGGGAAGAAGGAGGCCGCGAAGTCGAGGAAGGACTTTACGCCGACAAGAGAGAGCGCGTCTCCCGCAAACAGCGGGTATAAAGCGCCTTCGGCGATGCCCTTCTTGAGGACAGGAGTCATCTGATCGGCAGTGGGGATGTTGCCATTGAGATAGCTCTCCAGAAGCCCCTCGTCCAGCTCGGCAACCGCCTCAACGAGCTTCTCCCGGTAGGCCTCAACCTCGGCCTTGACCTCTGAGGGAATTTCAACCTCTTCGGTCTTGCCGGCCTTGGTTACGTAGGCCTTCTCGTGCAGAAGATCAACCACTCCGGAGAGTTTCGAGCCTGCACCGACAGGGATGGTAACCGGGGCTACCGAGGTTCCGTATGCCTCCACCAGCTGATTAAAGGCAGAGGTAAAGTCGGTGTCCGGCTTGCTCAGCTTGTTGATGAACAACACCCTTCCTTTGCGTTCGTCGGTAAGGCGCTTCCAGCTCATCTCCGTACCCACCCCGATTCCTTCGGCTACGTCCACAACCACCACACCTGCGTCAACCGCACGGGCTCCTGAGATCATCTCACCCACAAAATCCGCATAGCCTGGCGTGTCAACCAGGTTGAAAAGACAATCGGCGTATTCACAGGACGCCACGGCAAGGTTCAGGCTTATCTTGCGCTCGATCTCGGTATCGTCGAAGTCGAAGACCGAGGTGCCTGCATCAACCTTGCCCTGTCTGGTGTTCGCACCCGTGTAGAAGAGGATTGCGTCGGCCAGGGTGGTTTTACCCGAACCGCCGTGACCGAAGAATCCAAATGTCCTTATTTTTTTAGGCTCGTTCACCAAACCTCCTTATGAAAACTTAGAAATCACAGCTAACTTCTTGCCATCCAGCCGCTTAACCGTCGCTTTAACCAGTGAAAGCAGCGCCACATAGTCTTCCTCATAGATCGCCGAGACGTGGGAGTGGATGTAGCGCGATGGTAGCCCCAATGCTATGGAGGGGACGCCGATCTTTGTTATATGAATGGCTCCGGTGTCGTATCCACCACGGAGAGAGGTCAAGTGATATTTGATACCCTCTTTCTCGGCAACCTCACAGACGAAGTCTCGCAGGGCAAGGTTGGGAATCATGGTGGAGTCGTAAACCAGCACCGCGGCACCTGCTCCGAACCTCTCCACCGCGTCGGAATCGCCATCCGGGGTGTCCGAGGAAAGCGAGACGTCGACGGCGATGGCGACATCGGGCTCCACCAGCCCGGCCACAGTGCGCGCCCCGCGAAGCCCTACCTCTTCCTGGACGGTAGCGGCAAGGTAGAGACGATTGGGGTGCGAGCCCAGATCTCCGGCTACCTCCGCAATCACCGCACACCCAACCCGGTCATCCCAGGCCTTGGCCGCCAGCACCCCGTTTGCCAGCGGTCGGAAATCCCCGACCGGCACGATGGGGTCGCCTGGGCGTGCATCGGCGTCCGCCGCTCCCTTCTCGCCCACCACACCGACATCAATGAACAGCTTGTCCATCTCTGGGGGCTTCTTGCGCTCCTCCTCCTTCATGGCGTGAGGTGCCTTGGATCCGATGATCCCTTCAAAATCTCCCTTTCGGGTGCGTACCTTAAC
>JAYELY010000014.1:0-6025 GCA_034717795.1 Caldifarciminota bacterium | reverse complement strand
TTCTGCCTTGCCACCGTAAGCTCCTATAGTAACTCCTGGCTCGATTCTCACTCGACAAAAGCTTTGAACGTTCTAAAATATCCACCTATCTCTATCATACTTACTCCGCTTTCATGGTCAATTCCCATGTTTATTTATTTACCCCTCCCCTGGCGAGACAGCGTGCCCTTGTTAATCCCAGCGTCTGGGGCAGTCGGGTAGGGGATCAAGGGGAGGGGGAAGGTGTGTTACGGGTGTTGCGGGTGGTACGGGTGTTACGGGCGGGTTGACCTTCTCCTGAGCCGCCCTATACTTACTTCGCATGAAGAGACCCAGACTGGGCGAGTGGATCACCTTAGCGTCAGGCACACTGGTGTTGACCGCGCTGATCGCCTTTGTGGTCTGGCAGTGGCCCCAGATCTCCCACCTTTTCTCAAACCCCACCGAGATCCGTTCCTACATTGCCGGGTTCGGCATCTGGGCGCCGGTGATCTTCGTCGCACTTTACGTTTTTCAGATCATCGTCGCTCCTATCCCTGGCACGCTCATGAACTTCGCAGGAGGTCTTATGTTCGGCTGGGGAGGCGGGGTAGGGCTTTCCTGGATCGCGTGCGTTGCGGGTGCGGCTATCTCCATTTTGGTGATGCGGGCATTCGGGCGTTCGCTCATGCGGATCTTTATATCGGATAAAAAGCTCGACCGCTTCGACGGATACGTGAGGAGCCGGGGGTGGGTGTACATTCTCCTCTTATACATCGTGCCCAATCCACTTGGCGACACGGTCAACTACATGTCCGCACTTTCCGACATCGAACTGTGGAAGCTGCTTGGGATGGTGGCAATCGGACGCATCCCTTCGTTGATTGTCGGAAGCTGGCTGGGCAAGCAGTCTATCCATTTCCAGACCGTCCACTGGATACTGCTGGGTGCAGGGTTCGTGGCGCTGTTCGTGGGTGTCTACCTCATCCACAAGCCCTTGGAGGGCCTGGCGATGAGGATATCCGAAAAGCTTTTCCCGCCAAGATCACCCCATACGCCTGCTTCGCAGTCGCGCGGGGACCCCGAATAATATGCTCCTTTTTGGCTTTGCCAAAAACAAGATGAACTTAACCACAGATTACACAGATTTGAAGATTACAAGATTAGAAGATTTGCAGATTGGAAGATTTCTCTTCGGAACGCAGACCAGAACACCTTGTCATTGCGAGGCTTCCTCTGGAAACCGAAGTTCGTAGGGGCCGACTTTCAAGTCGGCCCGCCTATTAACCTGACCCCTCCCCCTTTATCCCCCTCCACAAGGGAGGGGGAACTATTACCCCACGCGTCCGCTTCGCAGCCGTGCGGGGACCCCTAGGACAGTTCTGTACTGCGATCTTTTTACCGCCAGGTAAAAAGGAGCATATAATTTCCTCCCCCTTGATGGGGGAGGGTAGGGTGGGGGTGTCATTGCGAGACTTCCCCCAGAAGTCGAAGCAATCTCAATCAAAGGAGCATTTCCTTCTCGCAACCCAATCCGAAGGCAATAGATTGCTCCGCGAGCGTCATCCTTCGGAGCTTCGGTCTTCTTCGCAGACCTCGCAATGACAAAAGGCGAAGGCTAAGGGCGACTCATGAGTCGCCCCTACGTTTCTTAGACAAGGGGCTTAAGCCCCTTGTCCCAATCCAATCTGCGTCATCTGCGGATAGTTCCTGGGGGTTCTCATCTGTGGTTAAACTACCCTACCGCCAGCCTCGTCTTCACCCAGAGGTGTCACTTCTCCCCTTTATCCCCCTCCACAAAGGGAGGGGGAAATTAACATCGAAGCCAACATTTAGCCGGCTCTCTTTATACCTCCCCCTTGATGGGGGAGGGTAGGGTGGAGGTGTCATCGCGAGACTTCCCCCAGAAGTCGAAGCAATCTCTGCGTTTTGTATTATGAACGGTTAAAGCGGCCGCAGGCCGCTTGCGATCTTTTAGCCTTTGGCTAAAAGGAGCACTCTGTAAGGGCGACTCATGAGTCGCCCCTACGTTTCTTAGACAAGGGGCTTAAGCCCATTGTCCCAATTCAATCTGCGTAATCGGCGTACGCCTGTGGCGAGAACGACTCCTCAGGAGTTCTCATCTGCGGATAGTCCCTGGCCAGTCTAAAGACCGACCCCCTGTCTTATCTGCGTAATCTGCGGTTTGAATGTATATTCTTGACAACTCTCTTAACCGCCTTATGCTTCTGGTATGGATTACAGGAAAGCGGGAGTTGACATAACGACTTTGGATAAAATCAAGAAACGGATGGCCAGGGCGGTCAGGCGGACCTTCAATGAGAACGTGATAACCGAGTTCGGTCACTTCGGCGGAGGATTTCGCCTGAAGGGCTACCGCAGACCTGTGCTCGTGGCCTCGACAGACAGCGTGGGCACCAAGGTAAAGGTCGCCCGGATGGCAGGGGTGTTTGACACGGTGGGAGCCGATATCGTTAATCATTCAATCAACGATCTTTTGTGCACCGGTGCCCAGCCCCTGTTCTTTCTGGACTACCTCGCGTTCTCCAAACTGGATGCGGATAAGGTGGCAAAGATCGTCGAGGGTGCGGCAAAGGCGTGCAGAAAGGAGGGGGTTGCGCTCATCGGCGGCGAGACCGCCCAGTTACCAGGTGTTTACAAACCGGGCGAGTATGATCTGGTTGGAACGATCGTGGGCGCTATAGAAGAAGGCAAGCTGATTGACGGCAAAGAGATCAAGGAAGGGGATGTGGCGATAGGACTGCGCTCCACCGGACTGCACACCAACGGCTACAGCCTGGCTCGCAAGGTGCTTCTTGGGGGCAACGCCCACCTCCCCCTGGACGCTCTGGTCCCGGGCACCAACAAGACGGTGGGTCAGGCGCTGCTGGCCGTGCACCGCTCCTACCGCAAAGAGGTGGAGCGGGTTTTGCCATTATTAAAAGGCGTAGCCCACATCACCGGCGGCGGGTTCCAGGGAAACGTATCGAGACTGCTTCCTGATAATGTTGACTGCGTGATCGAGAAAAAGAGCTGGAAGCCACAGCCTATATTCCGTCTGATACAGATTCGCGGCCAGGTCGCAGAAGATGAGGCCTATCACGTGTTCAACATGGGTATAGGCATGGTGCTTTTCGTAAGACCAAATGATGCGGAAGAAACCGTCAAGTCCACCCGCGGGATCATCATCGGCAGGATCGAGAAGGGTAAAGGAAGAGTGAATCTAGCATGAACAATCAGCTTCAAAGGCTCACGAGACTCGCCGAAATCCTTGCACGCGATCGTCGTTACAAGCTTGAGGTTTATCTCTTCGTAATCGAGGCATTGCACTGCGAGCTGAAACGTCTGGGGGTGGACTCTCCAGACAAACGGCGTCACCTCACGGCAAGAGAGCTTCTTGAAGGGATCAGGGCGCTGGGCTGGGAGCGATACGGCAGGCTGGCAAAGGACGTGTTCGAGAACTGGGGGGTGCGCTCGAGCGCCGACTTCGGGGAGATAGTCTTCAACCTCATCGAGGCCGGGGAGTTTACCAAGACCGACGAGGACCGCAAGGAAGATTTTGTGGGCGTCTTCGACTTCGACCGAGATCTGGTGAAAGCCTACCCGTTAGGCGATGCATCAAAAAATTGACGCCGGTTTGAACTCATTATCTTCGCAGGGAAAAAAAGTTGAGGCCGATTCAGGGATGCACGCGAGAATAGAGACGGAGTTCACCGGCCGCGGCTCACTCCTTGCCAAACTTCCCAGATATGAGAAGCGGGCCGGTCAACTCGAGATGGCTTTGGCCGTGGCCGACGCGCTTGAGAATAAGGCCAACCTGATGGTCGAGGCGGGCACCGGAATCGGCAAGAGCTTTGCATACCTTATTCCTTTGATTTACTGGACGATGAAGGAAGGCCGCAAGGCGGTAATAGCCACCGGAACCAAGGTGCTGCAGAACCAGCTTGCGGCAAAGGACCTGCCGTTTTTGGCCGAAAATTCAGATGTGCCGTTCAAGTACGAGGTTCTTTACGGCCAGGAGAATTTTTTCTGCCGCCGCCGGGCCGGTATGATCACCCAGTACGGGCTTTTTGACGACCCTGACCAGGCTGAAGAGTTTCAGAAGATCGCCGAGTGGGTACGGGAAGGAAGCGGCATATTCGAGGACTACCCGGAGCCTGTGTCTCCCAGACTAAAGCAGCAGATCAGCCGTCGCTCCGAGGCGTGTCCACGCCGCAACTGCGCCTACTATGCGGAGTGCCCATACTACCGCAAACGCCGCGCCATAGAGGAAGCGGATATTATAGTGATCAACCATCATCTGTTCTTCGCGCATCTTGAGTCGGCGGGCAAGCTTCTGCCAGAGTTCGGTGCCGCTGTCTTCGATGAGGCGCAGCGGCTGGAGCAGATAGCCGCATCCTACTTCGGAGTCCGGCTTACGAACGTCGGTCTATCACTTCTGCTCTCCCGCATCTATAATCCGCGGCGTGAATCCGGGATTTTGCCAAGAATTCCTCAGTTCCGGCGGATAAAGTCCAATGCCCGCGCCCTGGTCGAGGAAGCACGTGCGGCGGCTGACAATTTCTTTATGAATATAGCCAATTTGCTCAAGCCATACGAGACCAAGAAACGCATCCGTGCAGCGGGCTGCGTGCCAAACGATCTTGAGCAGCCGCTTGACGATCTCGCCGGATTCCTTTTCGAGATAGCCAAGGACTCCGACGATGAGAATCTCTCTTTTGAACTGATTTCCTTGGGCGACCGGGTATCAACGGCTAAAGGCGCGGTGATCAGTTTCCTGGACATGGCGGATGCGAACTCGGTCTATTGGATAGAGGCTTCAGATGCCTCGGATCGAGTATCAATCCACTCGGCGCTCATCGACGTTTCAGAGGTCATGCGAAACTCGGTATGGAGCCAGGACTGGATAAACATCCTGACCTCGGCCACCCTGACCGTGGGAAAGCGGTTTGATTTTACCGCGGAGAGGATAGGGTTTAAGGACAGGACGCTCTGGATAGGCTCGCCATTCGACTATCAGCGCAACGCCTTGACCTACGTGGGGCACGACCTGGTTTCGCCCAAGCATGAAGCGTGGGAGGAGCGGATGGCTGAGCGAGTGAAGGAGTTGATCAAGGCAAGCCATGGACGTGCGCTGGTGCTCTTTACCAGCTACGCAACGCTGAACAAAACCGTAGCGATGCTGGAGGAAGAGTTATCCAAGGACCACACCGTCCTTGTTCAGGGACGCGCCACGCGCAACGCGCTCCTTGAGGAGTTCCGGTTCGACACCTCCTCGGTTCTCTTCGCCACCACCTCGTTCTGGGAGGGGGTTGACGTACCGGGCGAGTCGCTGGTGATGCTGGTAATCACCCGACTTCCCTTCGAGGTTCCCGACGACCCGCGAGCCGAGGCGATTCTTGAGGGATACAGAAGCCAGGGCCGCGAACCGTTCACCGACTACCAGCTTCCTTTGTCCGCCTTGAGGTTCAGGCAGGGGATCGGACGATTGATAAGGAGGGATTCGGATTACGGGGTTATAGCGGTGCTGGATTCAAGGATAGTCAAGAAGGCCTACGGCCGTCTGTTTATGGATTCACTTCCTCCCGCACCTGTAGTATTCAACTTATTAGAAGTGCAACGTTTTTTCGAAAAACATTGAAGTAGATGATTCCGTCATTGCGAGCCATCGAAGATGGCGAAGCAATCTCATTCCCACTTCTGAGATTGCCACGGAAGCCTTCGGTTTCCTCGCAATGACAAAATGGGGCGGGCCGGTCTAAAGACCGGCCCCTACGAGGTCTTTACATAGTAAAGGCGTGGCACGGCACAGTGCGCCCCTTGAGATGCTTGTCATCTCATAGGGTATGCCGCGCCCTAGCCGAGCAACCCAGTTGACATATCAACTCACTTCATTTATCATACACCATGATTGACCCCCGCAAGATCAGAGAAAACCCTGAAGAGATCAAAGAACTTCTCGCACGCCGCAAGTGCTTGGTTTCTGTTGATGAGGTTTTATCGGTGGACGAGGAGCGGAGAAAACTTCAGACCGAGCGCGACGCGCTGCGCCATGATCTCAAACAAG
>JAYELY010000013.1:0-6056 GCA_034717795.1 Caldifarciminota bacterium | reverse complement strand
TAAAACGACTCAAGCTTGTAGAAGTGGGTTGCCTTGGCAAAGAACTCAGGTTCCGAGCGGCGACCTCGAATCTCCACACAGTCTTCTTCAATCTTGAGATCCAGTGCCTGGCGCGGTATCCCCGGCACCTCGGCCAGGAGATAAACCTCCTGGGGGGTAACCAGAAGATCAACCAGGGGATAGGCCTCATCCTCCCCTCCCATAGGACCTCCTTCAAGCATGAAATAAAACCGGTCTCTTCTCATAACGCTTTCCTCAGTTAGAGTTTAACTGAAACCTTCTTGCCCGCCTTTATGCCGAGAAGCTGTGCGGCAGAGCCTTCACGCGAGGCTATCTCATAATAACCCCAACTGTTCAAGATCAAGCCGGGTTTGCCTTCCTCAAGCTCCGAGTAGGTACGCACGATCGCCACCCTATCCTTACCCAAACGCACGCAAGAGCTCCCGCCAAGATGCTGGACCCGCAGATTGGTAACAAGGTTGCCGAAGTGATCTATGTATATGACCTCGGCCTGTAGTCCTTCCTCGACCTCTCTAGGCTCAGGTATCTCAAGCACTTTAGGATCGGTGACCGGAGCGCTAAAAGATAAACTATCCAACCCGGCCAGAAGCTTTGCTGCAGCAAGTGCGTAGATGTCTCGGCCGTGAAAGGTGCTGCTTGGTTGGGTTGCCCCGAGAGTGGTGGAATCGATCTCAAAAACGCTGCCATTGTTCTGCACAGCGATCCTGCCCAGTACACCGTTGTCAGGGCCTAAGAAGAAATGCCCTGCGGCTTCCACATACAGATGTCGGCGAGATGATCCAACCCCTGGATCAACCACCATAACGTGGATAGTGCCTTTAGGGAAGCTGGGAAAAGAATTCTCAAGGATCAACGCAGCCGCACGAAGATTGAAACGGGGAACCTGGTGGGTTATGTCCACAAGCCTTGCACGAGGGGCATGGGTAAGCACCACCCCTTTCATAACGCCTACGTATCCGTCTTCTAATCCAAAATCGGTAAGAAAGGTTACGATACCTGAGTATGGGTTCTTTCTACTTCGCGTACTCAATGTTGCGCACCTCGCGGATCACCACGACTTTGATGTAGCCTGGATACTTGAGCTCTTTCTGGATCTGGTTGGCGATCTTCATGCTCATCCCCTCCATCTCAAGATCGGAGATCACGGCTGGTTGTACAAGTACTCGTACTTCCCGGCCTGCCTGAATGGCGTAGGCCTTCTCAACCCCTTCAAAGCTCGAAGCGATGGCTTCGAGTCTTTCCAGCCTCTTAAGATACACCTCAAGCGTTTCACGCCTTGCACCGGGCCGCGAACCCGATATGGCATCGGCAGCAGCCACAAGGAAGGCATAAGAACTTTCCATAGAAACCTCTTCGTGATGCGCGGCTATCGCGTTTACCACAACATCATCTTCTCCGTACTGTGAGGCGATGCGAGCGCCTATCTCGGCGTGAGGTCCTTCTATCGTCACCTCGGCGACCTTGCCTATGTCGTGCAAAAGCCCGGCCCTTGCCGCCAACTGCGCATCTAAATCAAGCTCAACCGCCATGTTCACGCAGAGATGAGCCACTTCCTTGGAGTGCTGCAGGAGATTCTGACCGTAACTTGAACGATACTTCATCTTGCCGATATAGTTGTAAAGTTCGTTGTGAAGACCTATAATCCCCAGCTCGGCTGCGGTCTCCTCACCGGCAATTTTAATATGCTCTATGGTCTCCTTCTCGACCTCCTGGTAGACCTCCTCTATCCTGGCCGGATGTATTCGCCCGTCCCGTATCAACCGTTCAAGGGCGAGTTTGGCCTTTTCACGACGCAAAGGATCAAAGGCGGATATAATCACAGCTCCTGGGGTGTCGTCAACAAGAACCTCAACACCTGTCAGGGTCTCGAAGGTGCGTATGTTACGCCCCTCTCGCCCGATGATTCGACCTTTAAGCTCCTCTGTAGGCAGCTCCACGACAGAAACCGTGGTTTCGGTCCAATGGGAGAGGGATACCTTTTGAATGGCCTGAGAGATGACCTCGCGCGCTGCCCGTTCGCCTTCCTCGCGTGCGCGTTCCTTGATATCCTTGACTATCTGCACCGCCTCAAGATCAACCTGCCTGCGAATGTTCTCCATCAACTCCTCTTTGGCCTTCTGCTTGCTGATAAGGGATACCTTCTCCAGACGACGGTTTTCCTCCTCTATGAGCTGGTCGTAGCGTTGCATCTTCGTTTTTAAGAGCTTCTCAAGGTTGGCAATGTACTTCTCGTTACGGATCATGACGCGCTCCCGCTCGGTAAGGTAATGGCCCCTGCGTTCAAGCATAGCCTCGCGGTCGGAGAGTTTCTTTGCCTGCTTTTCCAGCTCCCGGCGGTCGATCGCGAGCTCCTTTTCAAGCTTTTCCTTGGTCTTGAACCAGCGTTCCTTTACTTCGACCTCGGCAACCTTGATGGTTCGTTCGGACTCCTTTTGCGCTTGTTTGAGAATCTCGTTCGCATGCATCTTGGCAGAGGCTATTCGCCTCGTACCGATCAGTTGAAATAGGCAAAATCCCGCAAGAAAAGCCACCACGACTCCCCCTGCGAGAATAACAATCCACAAAGTAGGCATCTTCGTCCTCCAAATCCTCCGCCGTGTCGTGGAGACGGGTGTCTTTGAACCCAAGAACCATGACGGGGTTCGGTTAGCCGAATCCTGAAATCCCCAGGGATTTCATCCCTGATGGGTTCTCAATTCATCGACGCCATTCCCCGATCCCTGAGCGTTGGCTCAAGACAAAGACCGTCACCACGCACACGGCAGATTGCTATATCACTTCATCTATCCCCCGGATGAGACGCCTAACCTTCTCGGCTACCTCTTCTTCAAAGAGACCGCGCTGCTCGTCAAGTTTGTCGGCTAAATCAAGAGCCACGAGCAACGCGCATCGCGTAACCGACATATTACCAAACTTTTCCTTCTTCTCTCTAACTAACTTGTCAATCCACGAAGCAAGACGCGTCAGACGATCAGAGGTGGTGTCATGACGAACCTGCATCTCGTAGCCGGCAATCTTTACCCGATCAACAGCCATAACGTCTCATTCGGGTTCTTCCAATCTGCCAAGTATTCCACTAATGCGTGCAGCTGCAGCCTCTCGCAGTGCTTCCAATTCGCTAATCCGGACCTGCACCTGCTCACGCTCGGCTTCCAGTTCCCGCACACGCTGAATCAAGCGCGCAACTCTCTCCTCAAGTTGCTTGAACTCAGCTTCCATCGCCTTCTCGCCCTCTGACCACAGCGTTGAACTTAGCTGCCACCAGTTCGCCGACCTCTGCCATTATGCGATCCAACTCCTCTTTAGGAAGGTTCCCATCACGCGGTATAAAACGAAGCCGCAGCCCCAGATTACGTTTCCCTGCGGGAAGTGGATCGCCTGCGTAACTATCAAACACGTCGACACCAGTGCACAAGGGACCTGCCTGGCTGCGAACAAATTCCACTACATCAGCCGCACTATGGTTCACATCCAGAAGCAGGGCCATGTCACGCTCAACTGAACTGAAACGGGGCAGCCCTTCAAAGCTTGATTTATCACCAATAACAGCCTCAAATGCTGTAAGATCGGCCTCACAGAAGTAGACTTTCTGCGCGATATCGAAATGCTCGAGCAACCCGGATGAAACCCTGCCGAGCTCGATTACTACAGCATCATCCATCTTGACCAGGCAGGCCTCATCTTCGAAGTAACCGGGGTCCGCGGACTCAAAACGCGCTCCTTTGATTCCAAAACGCTCGAAAAACATCTCTACGATCCCCTTGAGATCGAAGAAATCAACGTTGTGGGAGCGCTGATTCCATCGGAGTGGGACGGCGTTTCCGGTAAGTAGGATCCCAAGACGGGTCTTCTCTGAAGGTGAATCCTTGCCTTTGATAAAAACCTCTCCCATCTCATAGATTCCAAGATCAGAGTTGCCGAAACGTACGTTAGATGAGGCAACAGCAAGCATGCTCGGAAGAAGCGAGGGACGCAGCACGCTCATCCGTTCGGATAGTGGATTGGTTATGGGGATGAGTGCACCATCAAGCTCGCCAGGGATGTCCTCTTCAGGGATAAGACTGAGTGAATACACCTCAGAGAGTCCCAGCCCTGAGCAAAAATTGCGAATCTGTTCTATGCGCTTGGATATGGGATGCCTTCGGCCTCGGCGTTCGGCACGCCAACCGAACCTCGAAGGCAACCCGTCGTAGCCTGAAAGCCGCAGCACCTCCTCGATAAGATCCACATCCTCGGCAACGTCGTTGCGATATGATGGAACCTTTGCCTTCAGATAATCCGCGTTCAGTTTAATCTCAAAGCCTATAAGTTCCAGATTCTTCTTCGCCGCTTCAGGGTCAACGTGTGTGGCAGCGTAGGAATCGAGTTTGGCAAACCCAAGAGAAACCGACCCCTTATCCTTGGGGGCGCCGTAGGCCAGCTCGCCTGAGACCAAAAGGTCAGGGTTCATCTCAGCCAGGGTATCTATAAATACTAAAGCTGCGTCACGCACCACGGCACCGTCAATCCCTGCGGCAAAGCGCTTGCCTGATTCACTCCTAAGCCCTGTCTTTTCAATGGCTTGCCTTGCCGCCTGCGGAGCAAACTCGGCTGATTCAAGAAACAACCCTGTAGTGCTTTGAGATACCTCGGAGTCCACCCCGCCCATCACACCGGCAATGGCCAATGGATGATCCTCATCGGCTATAAGCAGACAGTCGGATGAAAGCGCATACTCCTTGTGATCGATGGCGGTAAAATGCTCGTTGGCGGCAGCGCGGCGGACCCTTACGTGAGATGCACGGATTCTGGCAGAATCGAAGGCGTGAAGAGGCTGACCTGTAAGAAACGTAACGTAGTTAGTGCAGTCCACCACGTTGTTCACCGGCCGCACCCCGAACGCATGAAGCATCCAGCGGAGCCAGAAGGGGCTCTCGGACACGCGCACGCCATCTATCGCAAAACCGTAGTACTGATGAACGGCATCTTCGGCCTCTATCGTAAGCCTGAACGGATGATCAACAGAAGTGATGTCAACCACAGGGGGCGGAGGCGGGTTAAAGCACTCTCCCCACAACACCGACAACTCACGAGCCAGACCGTATACAGAGTATAGATCGCCCCGGTTAGGGGTAATCTCAACGTCAAGCACCGTGCTTTCAATAACATCGGGGAGCTGAACGCCCAGGGGTGTATCCTTGACAAGCAGGAGGGGTCTTGCATCCTCAAGACCAACGTCCTTTTCGGTAAGCACCACTGCCGCGGCGTCGTCGCGACCGGCAAGCGCATCTTTAGCAAGAGGACTTTTCATAAACGCAATCGCCACAACGCTTTCAGACGCCACATCCGTGTGCGAATGAACGCAGCAGCGCTCATCTTTCGTTTCAGCCGTGAGAAGAACGCCGTCATCCGCCTCTCTGAGTTTGCCCGTGATCCTGGCGGTACGAATCTGTGGATCATAAGACAGAAGCTCTATCGTCTCCTCGACCGGGAATCCGACGCGTTCAAGATGCCGCGCAACCGAATCCGCCGAAAGCTCCCGGCCAGTCACCTTCTCGAGCAAACGCATAGGAAGTCTCATACCTTAAGCATAATTGGAATTCGGCTTTAGTCAAGCACCCACTCAGCTTCCTTCAAGCTAAGGTGCGGGAAGAAGTTCCCTTAACCCTCGATGATCCCGGCCATAACCACCTTATTCTCCCAGTAGATAACCCCCAGCTGGCCAGGGGTGATGGCTTGTACCGGATGATCCAGGATGACCTTTTCATCTTCAAGACGGCAGCTGATTTGCGGGGTGGCGTAGCGTATCTTGCAGGTTAAGGAAAGGTTAGAAAGATCGCGGTCGGTAAAGCGGTTGAGATGGGAGAGACGAAAGCTCGAGCCTGAAAGTGCCGAGCGCGGACCGACCACGACACGGTTGTTCTTCACGTTCACCGTGATCACGTAGAGCGGCTCGCCTGACGCGATCCCCAACCCCTTGCGCTGGCCTATGGTGTGAAACCAGATGCCCTTGTGGGTTCCAAGAACGTTGCCTTCCAGATCAACGATCTCACCCG
>JAYELY010000012.1:1244-6092 GCA_034717795.1 Caldifarciminota bacterium | reverse complement strand
TTCAGCCGCTTCGCAAAGGTCGTTATGATACGATGAAATGCTCCTTTTCGCTAGAAGCGAAAAGATCGCAACGGATCCTGTTCTTCTCGAAAGGTAGTCCGTAAAATGGGATCGAGAGGCACTCGGTTCCACATTGACAACGACAACTAACGTGTAGAAAGCTTGATTTTTTCGCCGATCCGGTTATAGTTTGGTGAATTGGTAAATACTAAGAGGAGGAATCGAATGAAACGGATCGTTTTGCTGTTAAGCACCGTGCTTTTGCTCACGGTTGCCTGTTTCAACGAGGAAGGAGCAATTCGTGAGGCAACGACCCGGTTCTGGCAGGCCGTAATCGACGGTAAAACCGAAACAGCCTATCGGATGCTTTCCAAAAGAAGCCGCTTTAACGTTCCGAAGGCTGTTTTCGAGGAAAGCGCAAGCTTCGGCATGAAACACACGTTAAAAACCCGGGAACTGCGAAAGGCCTGGAGCGCGGAGTCTAACTTCCGCATCGAGGAGCTGGAACAGCGCGGCGGCGAAGCTTTGACGCTTGTAAGCTTCCGAGTACCTGACCTGAACGAACTGGACAAACGTCTCTCCGAGGAAGCCAGACGCAAAAACATATACAGAAAATACAAGGGCGACGAAGACAAACTCAACGCATGGTTCGCAAAACGGATGGCACAGGAGATAAAGGCGCATCGCTTCTCCCGTATCAGCATAGAAAACCGCACCTGGCTGGTTCGTGAGGAAGGCCAGTGGAAGATCAACTTCGGATATGAATATTGAAGCAGTATCGCTCAAAACCCTCTTCTTATTAGTGGCGCTGGCTGCCGTAACCTGCGGCAGGGCCGACTCGATCGGCAGTTATCCGCCGCCCGATGAAACCAATCCGGCTGCGCTTGGCTCGTGGGCGCAAAGCGGCCCGCTGCAGTTCAGGGTGATGAAGGTCGCGGAAGCAAAGGTGCTCCAAACACAGGTAAAGAAAGAGAAAGCGCCGAGGGGTACGCGCTTCGTTATCATTACGCTCCAGGTGATGCCCGCGGAAAAGGGCAAGGGGAGCGTTGACTATCCGGAAAGCGTAAGGTTACTGGACGCGCAAGGTCAGGGCTACCGACCGAACAGCAACCGCTTCCTTGAGGCAAACGCAGAGAGCCTGCCTGTGGAGATCGAGATAGATGCCGGGACGTTTGTGGAGCGGATTGTCCCCTTCCTTGTAAACGAGAAGTTTGCTCCTGTGGCGCTGCGCTGCACCGGCTCAGACGATGCCCGGCCCTGTTACCTGGCACTGATGAGGAAAGAGTAAGCACAAAACTTTCTTACCACAGCTAACATAAAAAGCCCCGCAAGGGGGCCTGAAGGTTTAATTCTTGACTACCGGGAGACTTGAAATACAGGAAGTACCAGGGACGGAAGACCCATCCGTACTGTTGAGTTCTGAACGAACTCTCGAAAGTAAGGCCAGGTATTGAGAGGAAGATTGACCTTCTCGAATATCTTAAAGAGTTCATCAGTCATTGGTTTCTCAGAACGGTACTCTACTATAAAGGAACACTCTATTCGGGCGTATCGCTTTCCCGATTCTCCTCTCTTTATGTCAAGCTTATACGTATGCTTGACTGTAAACCCCTTCTCGGTAGATTTGTATTCTGCTGACCTTTCGAGGTCGAGCGGCAAGACTTCACCAGGCGGCGGCGGGAATTTAGAGGCGAAAGAAACCTTGCCTGTGTGAAGGTGAATAGCTTTCAATTTCAAGGTCTTAATGAGTTCATTGTAAGCCTTGCGGATTTTTGCCTCGGAATATTTTCCCGCCTGCTCGTTACTCACTTATGCCGCCAAAACTTCCCAACGGATGGAAGATCGAATTTCCGCCGAAGCTTCAGTCTTACCGACTAAATACTTAGGTCTGCAGACTTCCGTCCTTTCTCCTGGAAGAGGAATGTGAATCCCCCGTTCGAGGGCTACTTCTAGCCAAAGGCTCTTAGCTTCCTCTATCATCTCGAGTGCTTCTTCGCGAGTTTCGCCTTGACTCATACACCCCGGGAGATCCTTTATTTCGACGAAATAGCCGCCTTCTTCGCACGGCATAACAGTAATCGTGTATCTCAAAGCAAGGTAATCCTCTAAAGTTCTAGGTCTCATGTGACACTCCACGCATTTTTTGAACGTTTCTCCTAATTCGTTCAAGGTACCTCTTCTTAACTCGCCGGCCCTTTACTGTAGGGACAACTTTTTGTTCTTCCTTCCCCCCTCTCATAACGACAAAGCTAGCATGACTCCCCTTCCATTTGGCCTCCCGGTACCCTATGTCCTTTAATACCAACCTTACTTTACTGAAATCAGTCTCACCTTCCCATTGTCCATATAAAATCCAATCCAACCGCTTCTCTCTTTTACCCATTACTCGGTTGAGATGCGAGGAGTGTATATTAAAAGGAATGCCCATGAGAACGCATGATAGCCCCACGATTCACCACTCATCAGCTGAGATTATAGGCGTTCCAGGCATACTGTCAACCCCCCTTTGGGGAAGCACTTGTTTTTGATATCATTTTCCTCCTTATCTCTCAGCTTTATTTTCCACGTAAACGTGAAGATGTCAACTGAAACCTGAAGGATTCATGCAAGCGGCTTGCGGATTTGCGATCTTTTCGCCGAAGGCGAAAAGGAGCAGTTTTATTCCAGCATCTTCTGTACCGCTACGACGCGGCCTATTATGCGGTCGTCCTCGCCAAGAACGTGGGGCGGGTAGTCATGATTGGCAGGAACAAGGATGTGAACGATCTTTTCTCCCTGCCGGGTGATCTTGAGCTCCTTGATGACCGTCTCGCCGTCTATAAGAGCCACCACGATTGCGCGGTTGGGGGGCGATGGATCGGGGCATACGATGACACGGTCGCTGTCCGCAAGCCGCGGCTCCATCGAATCGCCCTGAACGATCAGAGCGAACGTCTGCGGATGCCTGGCAGTGGCCGCAGGAACGGGCAGATACTCAAGCACCACCTCAGCCGTGTAGTGAGGGAACCCGGCAGGCACCTGACCCAGCACCGGTATCCAGCGCACCGGAAGCCGCTCGGACTCGGGCACGTCGGGAACTTGCTCCATCTCGCCCTCGCCGGTCACGAGCCAGTGAAGCGAAACCCCAAGCTCTCGTGCGATCCTCACCAGGAGCTCCACGTCAATCCCGCGCTCGCCGCGTTCGTAGCGCACAAGCGAGTTGCGGTGAATCCCCAACCGGCGGCTCAGCTCCTCCTGATTGAGCTCCCTCGCCCGGCGTGCAGCCCGGATACGCTGCCCCACCATCCTATCCTTACTCTGTTCTGCAAGCATAGTTATCCCCAGCCTTCTGTGGAAAGGCTCGCAAGTCACCCGATTGGCGACAGATTACCTCAAAAGACCTTGACATCTCACCCGTTTGGGTTATAATTACACCGATGACTGAATCCATTTGGGTGATTTTACACATAAAACCCTCGATGTCAAGGGGTAATCTATGAAGAAAGAAGCGATCACGAGCATCTGTTCCTGGCGAGACGCTGACCGGGCGCTTGGCCGGATCGCCGGTCTCCAGGGACGTCTGGGGCGGATGAGGGCAAGGGCTGACGAGCGGATAGGAAAGATCGAAGAGAGGCTGGGGGAAGAGAGCGCCGGGTTCCTGTCCGAAGTAGAGGACCTCAGGCAGGAGCTGGAACGCTTCTTCAGGGAGAACTCGGATGGTTTAAGGTCACGCACCCTGCCTTCGGGCAGGATAGGTTTAAGGGTCATAACGAGGCTTGAGATCGCGCGGCCTAAGACTACCCTGCACCGGCTTGCGCAAAGGGGTCTTGGCGACTGCATCCGCATAAGGCAGGAGATTGACCGCCAGGCGTTGCGCAGGCTGGATTCCGATGCGCTGCGGAGCGTGGGGGTCAAGCGCGTCACGCGCGAGACCTTCTACGTGGTTCCAAAGGCGAAAAAATGATGGAACGCAGCGCGGCAGAGGTAGCGGCCCAAATCGAGACCAAACGACGCGAGCGCGACTCAATCATCTCCCGTCAGAGCTTCTACTGCACGAGGCGCAAGCGGTTTATGACACCAGCTCTCTGCCACGACTGCTTTGCCGCACTTCCGTATCTGGAGCGCCTCACCCGGTGGAACGAGAACAGGATGCGGTGCGTAAAGGCTCATCGCGCCTCCCGCCTGCAGAAGGAGAAGGGCGAGAGAGATGTATCCTCCCCCTTGATGGGGGAGGGTAAAGGAGGGGGTGAAAAGCCCTTTCCGCCTGTATTAGAAAGCTATTCTATCGACGAGTATATGAGCCGTGGTCTGCTGGAGTTCCTGCTTGACCTGGACGTGCTGGCCCAGCGATTCGAGACATGGTGGATGAACCTGGCCGATCCGGCAAGGCAAAGAATACACCGAAGCGCAGAGGCGCAGGAGATGATCCTGTGGCTTGCGGAAAGACTGCAGGGGTTCCAAAGGACGGTGCTCCTGATGGGACGCCGACCTGAGGAACAGAGTAAGGATCAAAAAAAGGAGGAACAATGTGGGGTGAAGAACTAACGGTGAATCTGTTCGGAGTAACCCTCTTGGGCAGCGTGATCGTTGCCGCTGTGGTTGCCAAGCTAAAGATTTGGCTGGGGACCACAGGCTGGGTAAACACCGCTTTAGCGCTTGCTGCAGGCGTAGCGTTAGGCGGCCTGGTCTATCTTGCCGAGCTGGGCCTTGCTCAAATCGGGATGATCGAGCAGGTTATACCCATCGGGGTCGCCCTGATCCAGGGGTTCTTCTCAGGTGGCATCGCTGCCGGGCTGTGGAAGGCGGCGCGCACCCTGGCAGGCAAGAGATAACCATGCCCAAGGGACAGCAGCCGATCATCGTGAAGGT
>JAYELY010000012.1:0-1144 GCA_034717795.1 Caldifarciminota bacterium | reverse complement strand
AAAATCTGAGGGGTGACTTAAACGTCGCTCCTCTCAACTCCACCTGCGATCTTTTGTTCTGAGAGAACAAAAGGAGCATTGTATTGGAGGTGATGATGAAAAGTCTTAAACCGATCGAGAAGGAATTCAGCGCGGCAGGCAGTTCCATGCTATGGCTTACGAACGTTCTTTCCCGAATGCCCTGCTCAACGCCTGAGTTCATGGAACGCCACGAGGGACGCGGATTGTGGGACGTGTTCGACGAGATGATGGCGGATGCGCACATCCAGAGTGTCTTCCGCTCGCGCCGGGCGGGCGTGGCCGGACGAAGCTGGGAGGTGGTGGCCGCCGACGACTCACAAAAAGCCAGAAAGATCGCGGAATTTGTCCGCAAGACCCTTGCCTCGATCCCCAACTTCGAGCACGCGCTTGCGCATCTCCTGAAGGCAATTCCCTACGGCCACTCGGTTGCAGAGATCATGTGGCGTATAGATCCGGACGCGGTAAGGGTGGACGCTTTAAGGACGAGAAGGCCGGAGCGGTTCATCCTTGAGTCGGATGCGAAACTCAGGCTCGTTGATTCCGAAACCGGTCAATCCAAGGACCTGCCCGACCGCAAGTTCGTCTGCCATCGCTCGGAGCCGCAGGACGACGTGCCCTACGCCACGCCACTGCTTTTGTCCATCTACTGGCCCTGGTACTTCAAGAAGCACGCCTCCGCGTTCTGGATGGTGCTGGCAGAGAAGTTCGGTATCCCGAGTGTTATCGGTCGCTACCCCGCGCACTTCACCGACGCCGACGTGCGCAATCTCGTGACCGCGCTGACCAACCTTCAGCAGGACTCGGTGGCCGCCGTGCCTGCCGACACCAAGGTCGAGCTTGAGAACATCCAGGTTGGCGAAAAGGGCTCGTTCTTCAGGGAGTTGTTGGACTTTATGAACGCCGAGATTTCCAAGACCGTGCTGGGCGGCACGTTGACTCAGGAAGTTGGCAAGGTCGGCTCCTACGCCGCGGCGCGCACCCATCAGGAGGTTCGCCAGGAGATAATCGCGGCGGACGCACGACTCCTGCACACGACCATAAACTCCACCTTGATCAGATGGCTTACCGATTTCAACTACGGCCCGAACGTTGCCGCACCGCAGTTCGTTATAGACTACCTGCC
>JAYELY010000011.1:0-6100 GCA_034717795.1 Caldifarciminota bacterium | reverse complement strand
GATTCTGGAGTTCGCCTTGATAAGATTCAGTGACGTAAAGACAAAAATCTTTGATGATTTCTACCTCTTCTTTTTGCGCTTGAAGGGGACCTTGATAAAACAGACGGCCATGTTTGATGGTTGCTTTCTTTTTGCTGACGAAATCACCCATGGGTTCAGTGCCTTTAGTAAAGCGACGAAGAGTGGTTGAGATAGCTTCGACACTATTATCGACCCCGATCCATCGCCGTACCAGTTTATCAGCTACTGCTAAAGTTGTGCCAGAACCAGAAAAACAGTCGAGCACCAAATCACCTGGATTTGAAGATGTCTGGATAATTTGAGCAAGCATATCTGGATTTTTTTCTGTTGGGTATCCTGTAATTTTGATGTTTTGATTGTGAGCATCTTTGAAATCAAGCCAAATATCTTGAATAGGAACTCCGTTACTTTCATCTAAGTAGATTTTTCTACGTGGGTTGCCAGAGGGCGACCAATATATTTCACCTCTTGCATCCATTTCATCGAGAATTAAGGGGGGGAATTGCCAGTGTTTTCCAGGAGGGGGGAGCATACCTTTCCACGGTTTGCCAGTTTTTCCATTTCGTGTGCCAGGTGCATGTATAGGAACTTTTTTATAACGTCGCCCGGTTTCCTTTTCTACGTACTGATACTCTTGTTTTGCACGTTCTGATGTCCACGGTTGATAAGGACGGTTCCATACATATTTATTGGATTTAGTGTAGAAAAGTATGTAGTCTGCGATATTTCCATATTTTTTTCGAGTGTAATTCTTAGGATTACATTTCTTTCTAATAATCCAATTCCTAAAGTTGGATTTCCCAAATATTTGATCCATAACAATTTTAATTTCAAAAGCCATATTCTCATCGAGGTGTACGTAAATAGAGCCTTCTTTGGATAAGATTTCTCTAAGTAATATAAGTCTTTCCTCCATGAATTTAACATAGTTTTCTCCTTCTAATAAGTCATGATACGCATCTTTTTGAGCACGAGATTTGAAGACACTTCTGGTTGCAAAGGGAGGATCAATGTAAGCTAAAGTTACCTTTCCACTTACAGATGAGTCTTCGAGTAAGGTTGCTAAGATAGGTAAGTTATCACCGAAGTAAAGGCGGTTGGGTGGTAATCCCTTCTCTTCGTATGGTTGCCACAATATTTGAGTTTCGGTTGGTTTTGCATCGATTGCATGAGAGTTGAGTTTGCTCTCCCACTTTGTTTTTGGGACCCCAGTTGCCATGTTATGATCGAAGCCATTCGATGTTTAAACGTTCAGGCACCATGCGAAGAGTAACGACTATAATTCTGCCAGGCCAGCTATTCTCAAGTGAAGCATAGTCATTCCACATTGAGCCTAAAAGAAGCCCTGGCCCATCATTTACGAAAATCACTTTGGTTCTTAAATTGTGCTGGGTTGCATAATTTAAAATCTCATCAGCGCAATTTTTGTATCCCCCAGTTCGGTCGTCTTCTTGTGCACCCCCACGATCTGAATCATAACGTGAGAAACCTATGGCTAATATTTCTTGGTTTTCAGTAATCACAAAGTCAACCGGTCGATTAGTGTTAGGGTAATTTTTAAAGACTTCCCCCATTCTAATGTCCTTCCCTGCTCTTTTGGGACCTTTGATCTCTAAATTAGGGAAATGAGTTTGGAAAATATCAAAAAATCGTTCGGTAAGGTCATACCCCTTCTTACCACGATCTTTGTATTCCCATAGAATGGCACATAAAGCTTCATCAGGGATCGGGCGACTATTGTAAGCCGCTTGCACTTCGTAAATTGGTCTGAATTTTCCCCCAAAGCGATCACAAATTTCTTGCGCTTTGGACTTTCGTCGTAACATTTCAACAGGTGTTTCAGGACTTACGTATTTACGGAATACTCTGGCTAACTGAACTCTCATCCACGAATTTTCTACACCAGCAATTTTCATGAAGAATTCCGTTGAAGAAGCGGAACTTTTCAATATTTGACCAAACATCACTATTACAGGCTTGTATAGTTGACAGGCTTCTTCTAAGATGTCAGGGTAATATTCGCCAGTAGATAGAGTTATCCAATTATGCCCGTCGTCTTTGTAATCTCCGAAGGACTTAGGTTTCCCTATCTCCATATACTCATTTTATGCTTTATCTGTAGATTGTCAAGTACCCCCTAGCCCCGTCATATCCTAACAGCTCACGGCTCACAGCTCACGGCTGACAGCAAGAGCGCGACTTCGTCGCAATTACAGATTACAGATTGAAGATTGGAAGATAGCTCCGCAAGCGTCGTCCTACGGTGCCACGCCTCTTCGAGGCTCGCAATGACGTCTTTAATCTACACCCTTGTTATCCTACTCACCCGGTTGACAGGCGGGGTTAAGCACCTATAATCAGGGATAATTCAAGGAGGAACATTTGGCGCACGCATACACGCCGGGACTTAAGGTAACGGCCTCAACAAAGATACTAAAGGAGCGCAGGCTTCCCTTGAAGGGCGAGGTTGTGGTCGCCAATGGCCAGAAGGTTAAAGGCGATACAATAGTCGCCCGCACCGCGCTTCCGGGCAACGTGGCCACGCTCAACGTAGGTCAACTTCTTGGAACACTGGCTTCGGATGTTCCTGAGTTTATGCTCAAGAAACCGGGAGAGTCAATAAAGAAGGGTGAAGAGATCGCTCAAACCAAGGGGTTTTTGGGTATCTTCAAATCTAAAGTCCAGTCTCCAATTTCAGGTACGGTGGAAAGTGTTTCACCGATAACCGGGCAGGTAATCCTTCGCGAGCCGCCTATGCCGGTTGAGGTTGACGCCTACATTGACGGCGAGGTTGTTGAGATTTTCGTAAATGAAGGCGTGAGGGTTGAGACCACGGGCAGCCTGATCCAGGGTATCTTCGGATTCGGTGGAGAGTGTCGGGGGACGATTAAGCTCCTTGCTGCAAACCCTGATGAGGTGCTTGAGGAGAAGATGCTTACCCCTGATCTGAAGGGGTGCGTGGTGATAGGCGGTTCGTTTGTGACCGCCGAGGCGATTAAGCGCGGAGCCGAACTTGGTATAAAAGGCATGGTGGTCGGCGGGATTGAGGATTCCTCGATCAAGCAGGTTCTGGGTTACGATATAGGCGTGGCCATCACGGGTGCCGAGGCGACAGGACTTACCGTTGTGATAACCGAGGGTTTTGGAAAGATGCCTATGGCTCCGCGAACGTTTGAGCTTCTTTCCGAGCTTGACGGGCAGCGTGCTTCGATAAACGGTGCAACGCAGATCCGTGCGGGCGTGATACGTCCTGAGATCATAGTGCCGCGCGAAGTCGCAGTGAAAGAGCAAAACAAGGGTTCTCTTGAGGAAGGACTCAGGGTCGGGATGCAGGTGAGGATTATCCGCGAGCCGCACTTCGGCGGCATCGGCACGGTGGTCGGCCTGCCGGTTGACCTTGAAGATATAGAGACCGAATCAAAGGTCAGAATCCTAGAGGTTGAGCTTGCGGGAAAAGAACGCATACGTTTGCCGCGCGCCAATGTTGAAATCATTGAAGTTTAGTAATCGCCGGATGTATGGCGATGCTTGTCTTAAGGCCAGCATTTTGCTTCTTTTGGCAAGCGGTGTATTTTTCATGCTTGCTGCGGGGCAGGGTTATGCCTCGCTTAAGATAGCGACAGGTGCGCGTGAGTCGGGAATGGGAGAGACAGGTGTGGCCGGAGCCTCATCGGCCAACGCTCTCAGATGGAATCCTGCACTTCTGGTTAAAGGGCCTGGCATTGAAGCATCCATGAATCATACCCTTTGGTTTCTCGGCACCTCTCAGGGTTCACTTCTTATCAAGCGCAGGCTGGGTCGGTTCTCGATAGGTGCAGAGGCGATCTACTTTACGAGCGGTGAGATAGAGCTGCGCGACAGCATCAGCTCTCCCGACCCATTGGGCAGCTACTACTTTGCAGATCTCTCCCTGGGTTTAGGGGCCGGTGTTGAGGTGGCACGAGGGACACGCGTCGGGCTTATCGCCAGATACTACCACGAACGTCTATGGACCTATGCGGCTCACACCTGGGGATTTGACGTGGGCCTGAACTACACGCCCCTTTCAGGTTTTGATCTGGGGGTCTCGGTGCTTGACTTTGGTTTTGACATGCATCTGGATGCAGAAGGCTTTAAGCCGCCGATGACCATTCGGGTAGGCGGTGCCTACGCTCACGATTGGAGCCAAAACCTTGTTACCTCGCTCAATCTGGATTTCCTTTACCGCCCATACGAGAAGGAACCAGGTCTGCGTACCGGTCTGGAGGTAGGGCTTTTCGATCTTCTCGCTCTTCGCGCCGGGGCCAAGCTCTTGTATATGGATGAGGAGCTGAAGCTTATCTCACCTTCAGAACTCCTTACCTTCGGCCTGGGCGTGAAGCACGACTGGGTTTCTTTGGACTACGCCCTTGTTCCTTATAACAGGCTGGACCTCGGGCTGACGCATCGCGTAAGCCTCAACCTTGCATTCGACTGATGGCAGAGTTTTTGCTTGATTTCGAGAAACCCATAGTAGAGCTTGAGAAGCGCATAGAGGCGTTAAAGGGTCTTGAAGGGGTGGATGGTGAGATCGCCAAGCTTCAAAAACAGGCTGAGAAGCTGCGCCGCAAGGTTTACTCCAGGCTCACCCGGTGGCAGATAGTCCAGCTTGCCCGTCATCCCCGCCGTCCCTACACACTCGATCTGGTTCCCTATCTTTTTACCGATTTCACCGAGCTTCACGGTGATCGTGGATTTGCCGACGATCCGGCGATCGTGACCGGTATCGCGCGTTTTCGTGGACGCTCGTTGGCTTTGGTCGGTCATCAAAAAGGGCACGACACCAAGGAGAGGATTCGCCGCAACTTCGGGATGCCACATCCGGAGGGCTACCGCAAGGCGCTGCGCATCTACAAGCTTGCTGAGAAGTTCGGCATGCCCATCGTCAATTTCGTGGATACCCCTGGTGCTGATCCCGGGATCGGTGCGGAGGAGCGCGGTCAATCCGAGGCAATAGCCCGCAACCTTCAGGAGATAGCGATGCTCAGAACCCCTGTCATTGTGATAGTGACCGGCGAGGGCGGTTCTGGCGGCGCTCTGGCCATCGGGGTCGGCGACCGCATCTACATGCTTGAGCACTCCTTCTACTCGACGATCTCGCCCGAGGGTTGCGCTTCTATCCTCTGGCGCGACAGCGCCAAGGCCCCGCAGGCGGCGGAGGCCTTGAAGTTCACAAGCCGAGACAATCTGGATCACGGGGTGATAGATGCGGTTATCCCTGAGCCGCCCGGAGGAGCGCATCGCGACTGGCAGCTGGCCGCCAAGTTTATAGAAGAGCAAATCAGTCAAGCCCTGGCCGAACTCGAAACACTTTCACCCCAGGAGCTGATCGCGAAGCGCATAGAAAAGTTTCGAAGGATTGGGAAGTTCAAAACTGTCGGTTAATCTGGATGCTTCTGTAGAGACTGTCAGGAGAAGTGATTAATGAGGCTTGACGGAACCCTTGAAGATTATCCCTTATCTGATCTCCTGCAGCTTATCCTTATGGGCAACCGTTCCGGCACCCTGCATATCTACTCGGGCGGTGAGGAAGGGACGATAGTCTTCGGTGAGGGTCTCGTAAAATGCGGCAAGACACTGAAGCTTTCAGGCCTGAAAGCGGTCAGGGAGATACTGGGGTGGCGCCGCGGCAAATTCGTCTTCGATACCGAGAAGGGGGTTGAGCTCGGCGAGGAGACGCGAATAGATTTACCCATCCAGCAGTTTATTCTGGGGCTCTCCGCCGAGATAGACGAATCCAAAGATCTTATGGATAAGGTCGGCGGCCTGGATCGTCGTTTGATGCTTGCGCCTTTGGCCCCGCAGTCCAAACCCGTAACACTTTCGCCTACCCAGTGGCATGTTGTGGTTCACGTGGGGGACGCCCCTACCTTAAGAGAACTTCAGGGCCGGCTGGCTCTATCCGAGCGCGATCTGTTGCGCGTGCTCGTTGACCTGCGCGACCGCGGACTTCTCACGATCGAGTAAATTTATGCTCCTTTTGGGCAAGAGATTGGTAGGGGCACGGCATACCCTATGAGATGTCAAGCATCTCAAGGGGCAGGCTCTGCCGTGCCCCCAC
>JAYELY010000010.1:0-6145 GCA_034717795.1 Caldifarciminota bacterium | reverse complement strand
CACAGGGCATCTACCTTGTTCGTATGGATGCCGCGAGCTTCAGTGCTACCAAGAAGGTGGTGCTTTACTAACTCGCACAAAAGATTAACCCTTGAGGGGAGCCGCCGGCTCCCCTCTTTTTATTAGCCAAACGATCACCTGTCACCGTCAGGGACCCTGGCTGGTTATTGTCCCCAAGTTTTCCTCAATTAACTTTTTGTATAATTCAGATGCTGTCCCGATAGAAGCGGTTCAGCGAAGCGTTGAGGGGTAACGCTTTATATCCATACAGCCTGGCATGGAAATTGCTATACCTAAGTTTATGAGAAAAAGGAAGCGAAATGGGACTCTTTCGTTCTCGTAAGGGGGTGTTAAATACAGGGTGGGTCGTGTTGAGTATGCGGCTGGTGATTGTGCGAGCCATTGTTGCCGCGGCAAGCAATTCATCCACCCGTAAAGGAACCCCAACTTGGATTCAGGCTCCTGCGGGCGTGCCCGGCTTCTACTGCGGCCAACGGTATGAACCGGAAGGTACGCCGGTTGGCAATCCGGATGCTTTGAGGCCTTCCCGGTGGGAGGATAACGATCCCACGTTCAACAACCTTTTGGGTCTTGACAAGCAAGCGAAAAACCCTATACTTCAAGACAAAGAATCAATGAACTGCGAAAGGAGGTGAAACGTAGAAACCTCAAGATGGAGAAAAAGGAAGTCTTATTACCTTGTGTTGAACTAAACCTTTAAGGAGGAACAAACAATGAGTAAAAAGCTTTTTGCGGCAGCGCTGATCCTCGGCTTTGCGGCGGCGGCCTTAGCGGCCGTTACGTACCAGCATTCTACGGGGTACGAGGCGCTCCGCCCTTCTGCTGGTTGGGAGACGACGTCCGTGGAGGGCGGCAGCGTAAGCTGGTCTTCTCCTCCGAAGAAGATCCCCAACGGCTGGTACTGGATGTATGACAACACCGAATCGGGCCCTCCGTTTTCCGACCCTTACGTTGCGATTCCGTCCTGGAGTGACGCCTGGTACAGCATTACTGACGTGGGCAATATGCTTGCTCCCTACAGCGATCAGCCCTTCAAGTACACCCTGGAGGATTCCTTCTGGTACTACGGCCACTTCTATAAGCCTGGTGACTACCTTTACATCTCTCCTGACGGCTGGATCAGCTTCGATCCGGCCGCCGCTTCAGGCTTCCCTGATCCGCCGAGCGCCGATCCGCCGTTCCCGGTCATCGGCGATCCCAACTCGGTTATTGCACCGCTCTGGCAGGATATGGATCCGACCCAGACCCCTGACCCTACTACCGAGAACCGTGTCTACTACTACTATGATGCCCAGCACCAAGCACTGGCCGTTGAGTGGTACAATGTGCAGGGTCATGCTAACACCCACACCTACCACTTCCAGGTGGCACTCCAAATGGGAGGTCAGCAGAAGCTCCTACCAGACAAGGATGATCCCGCGTATGCCTGCGGCGTGGTATTTTCCTACCACTTCATCAACTTCCTGTACAACACCTCGAGTAACGGCTGGACTGCTGACAACGGCAAGACCGGCATCGAGAACCAATCCGGCGAGTACGGCATATACTACAAGGGCGCCCTTGCCAATCACCGTATCATTCGTGCCGGCTACAAACGCATCTTCAAGCATGACGTGTCGGCGTATGCTTTCCTCTCGCCTGGGCCGATGGTGCTTCGTTGGACCAGGATCCAGCCCCAGGTAGTAGTCAGCAACATCGGTGAGGAAGTCGAGCACTTCCCGCTCTTTTTGGACATCTACGACGACGAGAACGACTCGTTGGTCTACAGCCACACCGTTTCCGGCTTCAGCCTTATGCCCGGCGAGTCCGACACCATGGTTTGCCCGTGCTGGGAGCCTGGTGAGATCGGCACGACATACCGCAAGGTCGCCTACCCCATCCTCGATCGCGACAGCTGCGTGCATAACGATACCCTGGAACAGCTTAGTTTCGTTCACTGCGACGACACCTTCCGCTATGCCTGGAACTGGGCCGATGTATGGATGGAAAACTGGGCCGGTACGCACCCCGACGAGCACCTGTTTACCTTCTATCCTGTGGGTGGTGGCGTGCTGGTAACTGGTGGGCAGGTATACATAAACTCACCTGTGCCTGGCGGCATAAAACCTACGCTGGATCTCTGGGGAGCCCAAGCCGGCTGCGGGAAACCAGACCTATCGGCGGGTCCAATAGCTCAAGTGATCTGCGAGACATACGAGGCAGGTTGGAACAAGGGATTCTTCGGCGACTTCGGCGTCTGGGTTACTACCCCCGATCCTGGCAACTTCTGGATAGGAAGTGGCCCATCCGGCGCCGGCAATACGGGTTCCTATATTGGGGTCGGTCTGAGGCCTCTACCCACCGAACACTCCTGCTACGAAGGTAAAGGGGGCTACCGCCACAGCCGTTCAATGTACAGGTGCGGTTGGGGTTCTCTGTATTGGGGAGTCGGTGACACCTACGAGAACTTCTTAGCCGTCCTCCAGTATGACGGTTACACGTGGCCTATCGAAGCTTTCGTTCACCTCGGCTTCGGCGCCTTCCCGCTTTCGCCTATGCCTTCGCCGCCCTGCTATTACGACAACGCTCACGACCTGACCTGCTTCCGCATGGAACAGCCATCAGATGAGTGGGTAGAGGCCGACGTTCCTATCACTCCTGAGCTAGCGATCGCCAACATCGGCCGTCAGGCCGAGCCCGATTACGGGTTCATTCCGGCGAAGTTCATAGCCGTTAACGATGCGACCTTAGACACCGTCTTCTGCGACTCAGCGATGATCGCCGGCACCAACCCCATCGGCTGGCTTGGCGACGATACGGACGATCCGGATACCCTTTACGCGACCACTCCGCCGTGGACGCCCGAGGGCCTCTGCGACGAGGAAGACCCCTCCGTTTCCTACGAGCTGATCGGCCTGGTGCGTCTGGGTGAGGTTGGTCCTGATGGCTCCGACCACTGCCCCTACAACGATACCGTTCGTAACCACGTGACCTGCCTCTTGTCGCACGACGTCGGCGTGATCGCTATGACCTGGCCTGAGCCCCCGGACGAGGGAAATGACACCTACTACCCCGGGAGCAAGATCACGGTCACGGCTACGGTCAAGAACTTCGGCTTCCATGAGGAACACGACGTCGAGGTTCGTCTGGAGATTCGCGACGTCGACTCCAACGACGTGGAGCTCTGGCACGCGCTGAAATCGATCGAATTCATCAACTGGCGCGGCAACCAGTTTGAGGAACCCTACACCGCAGACGTTACCTTCCCGTCCTACACCGTGGCGAACGAGCATCACCAGAAGCTCGAGTGCCGCACCGAGCTCTTGGACGACAATTGCCCGAAGGACGATGGCAAGGTCCGTCACATCAACACCGGAATCGCCGAGACGCCTGCCGGCCTGCCGTTCGCTCTTGATGCGATCACCCCGAATCCGTTCGTCGGCTCCACCACGATCTCGTTCGCGGTACCCGCCACAGTCAACGTCAGCCTGAAGGTCTACGACATCACCGGCAAGCTCGTTACCACGCTTGTCAGCGGCAACCAGGCCCCTGGTCGCCACAGTGTTGTGTGGAACGGCACCGATGATCTCGGACGCAGCGTTGCACAGGGCATCTACCTTGTTCGTATGGATGCCGCGAGCTTCAGTGCTACCAAGAAGGTGGTACTCTACTAACTCGCACAAAAGATTAACCCTTGAGGGGAGCCGCCGGCTCCCCTCTTTTTATTAGCCAAACGATCACCTGTCACCGTCAGGGACCCTGGCTGGTTATTGTCCCCAAGTTCCCCGCAATTAACTTTTTGTATAATTCCGATGCTTCCCCGATAGAGGCGGCTCAGCGAAGCGTTGAGGGGTAACGCTTTATATCCATACAGCCTGGCATGGAAATTGCTAAACTGTCTTACGTAGGACTCATAACCAAAAAGGAGGTGAGTATGAAAACCCTGCTTTGTGTTTCAGTGTGGGTGATGCTTTTCGGGAGCGTAGGTTACGGGGCGCACGACCTCACGTGCTATGCGATAATAGAGCCTGGGGGTGAGTGGGTCCAGGCGGACTCCGTAATAACCCCTAAGCTGGGGATAGCCAACCTGGGGGATCAGGCTGAGGTAAACCTCCCGGTGCAGTTCGTCGTGATTGATGAGTGGGATTACGACACCGTCTTTGCTGACACCACGATTGTTGATTACATAGGCCCTTATCCTGATTCCATAGAGGTGGAACTGCCAGAATGGACCCCTGAGGGTGTTTGCCGAGACGTAGGTTGGAACAATGAAGGTCCCTGGGTTGAGTACGCGTTTCTCGGCATCGTTTCTCTGGACACAGACGAAGACTTGACTAACGACACCCTTCGTGACAGCGTTACCTGCCTGTGGTCCCACGACGTCGGCGTGATCAATATGGGGTGCCCTGAGGAGCCGCCTTACGATCCTGGCAGCAAGATCACGGTTACCGCTACGGTCGAGAACTTCGGCTTCCACGCGGAACACGACGTTGAGGTACGCATGGTGGTTCGCGACGCCGACTCCAACGACGTGCTTCTCTGGCACGCACTCAAGAACATAAAGTTCCTGGACTGGCGCGGCAACGAGTCTGGCAACCCATATACCATTGACGTTGTCTTCCCGACCTACGACGTGCTCACCGAGCGCCGCTTCTCGATAAGTTGCTGCACTGAGCTTGAGACCGACGCGTGTCCTGACAACGATTGCAAGGTAAGGTATCCACCTGGGATAGCTGAAGAAGCCGAGGCTCTTCCTGAGTGTTTTGCCCTCGAGATACCCGGAAGCACGATCTCAGACGGATGCCATGTGAAGTTTGCCGTGCCTCACACAAGCTGGGTGAAGCTGGACGTGTTCGACGCGGGCGGGCGCTGGGTTAAGTCCATAGAAAACGACGTCTTCGAACCGGGCCGCCACTCTTGTTCATGGGACCGCTGCGACGCCTGCGGCCGCAAGGTCGCGGCAGGCGTCTATCTTGTAAGGATGGAAGCCGATGAGTTCAAAGACGTCTGCAAGGTAGTGATAATCAACTAAAGGAGGTGAGTATGAAAACCTTTCTTTGTATTGCCGTACTGGCAACCCTCTCTGTATCCGTAGGTTACGGGGCGCACGACCTGACCTGCTACGAGATAATAGAGCCTGACACCGGCACCGAGTGGATCGAGGCGGGCGTTCCCATAACACCCACCCTGGGGATAGCCAACCTGGGGGATCAGGCTGAGGTAAACCTCCCGGTGCAGTTCGTCGTGATTGATGAGTGGGATTACGACACCGTCTTTGCTGACACCACGATTGTTGATTACATAGGGTCTTACCCGGATTCCATAGAGGTCGAGTTTGAGGAGTGGATACCTGAAGGCCTCTGCGATGATTGGGATCCATTTCGATACTATGAGTTGCTCGGCGTTGTTTCTCTGTACTCGGATGATGATCGTGATAACGACACGGTTCGTCACGAGGTGACATGCCTGCTCTCCCACGACGTCGGCGTGATCGCTATGGAGTGGCCTGAGCCGCCGGACGAGCCGCCCGACCATTACGATGAGGGCAGCAAGATCACGGTCACCGCTACGGTCGAGAACTTCGGATACCACGAGGAGTACGATATCCATGTACGCATGGAGGTTCGCGACGTTGATTCCAATGACATTTGTATCTGGCATAACCGGAGGTCAATAGATTCCCTGGACTGGCGAGGCAACGAGTCTGGCAACCCATACACCATAGACGTTGTCTTCCCGACCTACGACGTGCTCACCGAGCGCCGCTTCTCGATAAGTTGCTGCACTGAGCTTGAGACCGACGCGTGTCCTGACAACGATTGCAAGGTAAGGTATCCACCCGGAATAGTTGAAGGAGCCGAGGCTTTTCCTGAGTGTTTTAGCCTTGAGATACCCGGAAGCACGATCTCAGACGGATGCCATGTGAAGTTTGCCGTTCCTCACACAAGCTGGGTGAAGCTGGACGTGTTCGACGCGGGCGGGCGCTGGGTGAAGTCCATAGAAAACGACGTCTTCGAACCGGGCCGCCACTCTTGTTCATGGGACCGCTGCGACGCCTGCGGCCGCAAGGTCGCGGCAGGCGTCTATCTTGTCAGAATGGAAGCCGATGAGTTTAACGCCGTGCGTAAGGTAGTAGTTGTCAATT
>JAYELY010000009.1:0-6169 GCA_034717795.1 Caldifarciminota bacterium | reverse complement strand
ACAAGGCCCATCCATACGGCCACCCCACTCTCGGACATTACAGCGATATACAAAACCTTTCCCGCCAGGACGTTCGGGCATTCTACGAAACCTACTACGTTCCCCAGCACATGAGTGTGGCCATCGTGGGTGACGTGGACGCAGACCAGGTGATAACACTTATCGACGCCTACTTCGGAAGGATACCACCTAAGCCTGATCCGCCCGAGATCGTCACTACCGAACCTGTCCAGCCGGGTATAAGACGTATTCGGATGAAGCAAGGGAAAAGCCCTCTCTTGTACATGTTGTTCCACACCGTACCCGCAGGACACCCGGATGAGCTCACCCTGGATCTTTTGTCCATCGTGCTTATCAGCGGTCATAGCTCTCGCTTGTATCGTTCCTTGGTGGAGGAGGACAAAATGGCTTCCAACTTATACCTCGTCAGGGGAAACTTCACCTACGGTGGCTACATACGCCTGGTAGGCTCACCCATGGAGGGTGTGACTGCAGCCCAGCTTGAAGAGGCCGTACTTGAGGAACTTGCAGCACTTGAAGAAAACCCCATCACTCAAGAAGAACTCGATGCAGCACGGGCCCGCTGGAAGGTATGGTTCTACTATCCTCTCTCTTCCAATAGCTCACTGGCTTTTTTCCTTAGCTGGTACGACCGGTGCAAGGGGGGATGGCGGGAGCTGTTCGACAGGGTAGAAGGAGTAGAGAAGGTTACTCCCCAAGATTTAATGGATGCAGCCGAACGCTATCTGGACCCGGACAAAAGAACGGTTGCCATAATGGAGGTGGAAGATGAGTAGAAAGATTGCACTCCTTTTGTTTTTACTGCCTCTTACCTGGGGGATAGCTAAAATAAAAGACCCCCGCACCATGGAGTTCCCTGCACGGCTGGAGTTCACGCCCCATCAGGTGGATCGGTTCACTCTATCCAACGGTATCCAGGTTTTCTTTGTTGAGGATCACGAGATACCGGTAACCGACATCTACTTCTTGATCAAGGCAGGAGAGAGGCGGGTTCCTGCAGATCACGCCGGGCTGGCAGACATCCTTGCCAATCTGGTTGTGAAAGGTGGAAGCCACCAGGTCCCAAAAGATGTCCTACAAGACAGCCTGGATAGATTCGGCGCCTCATTTACAGGCTCTGCCGGGACCGAGCAGGCCACCTTTAAACTCCACCTTCTTTCAGAACACGTCCCCGTCCTCCTGCCCTTGGTAGTGGGAGCGTTACGCGCCCCAACACTTCCTCAAAATCAATTAGAGGTTAACAAAAGACAATACCTTACCTCCTATCAGGGGCGCAATGATGACCCCAGATCTGTGGCTCCCCGCGTATTCTACAAGCTTCTCTACGGTGAAGGTAGCCCCGAAGCACGTGAAGTAACACCGGTCTGTTTGGAAAACATTACAATGGATAAACTCAAGGAGTTCCATCAGGCCACCTACCGCCCTGGCCACATCATGATCGGTGTGAAAGGCGACTTTGAGCCAAAGGCCATGCTTGATGAGCTTGAGCGCTATCTTGGTGACTGGCAGGAACCTGAGGCAGAACCACCGGATGAGGCTCCCTTATACACCGATCCTGCCTCTCCTGGGGTTTACCTTGTGCACTGGCCAGGCTCGGTGCAATCGAGTATCCGCATAGGCCATAAGGGTCTGCTGAGGGACGATCCGGACTACGCCGCGTCGCGTTTGTTCTGTGAGGTTTACGGCGGCAGCTGGTACGCGCGGCTGCGTAAAGAAATACGTGTGGAACGCGGGCTTGCCTATGTGGTTTCGGGTTACATCTCCAGTAACTTTGAAGAGCCGGGGATTTTTGGTACGGTCTGTTTGACCAAGTCGGAGAGCACGCTCCAAGCCGCACGGTTGATGCTCGGGATCATGGATGATTTACGAACCGAAGGCATAACCCAGAGGGAACTGGAGCTTGCTCGCTCAAGCTGGCTTGCTTCCTTCCCTGCTCACTACGCAGAGCCGGATCAGGTGCTCCGTGATCGCATGGAGTACGCCGCCCACGATTACCCCATTGATTTCTGGGACAGGCTGCCAGACAAGATTGAACCACTTACCCGCGAGGACGTTAACCGGTTTGCTCGAGAGTTCCTGAAACCTGATTCTCTTATCATCGTTATCCTCGGCGACAGTACCGCTTTCGACGGCTCCCTATCCGAGCTCGGCGAGGTACAGATCATAGACCCCGAAGTCTATTGATGCACATCTAGAAATATTCCCTTACCTTTACCGCTCCTTTGGAGCGGCGTCCTCATCCCGAAAGGGGAACCCTCCGTCATTGCGAGGAGCGAAGCGACGAAGCTCCGAAGGATGACGCTTGCGGAATCATCCCTCCGATTTTTTGAGCAAAGCTCAAAAGGCGGATTTAAGAAGCTCGAAGGTGGGGAAGGACGCAGGAGGCTGCTCTCATGCTCCTTTTTAGCCAAAGGTTAAAAAGATCGCAGAATACTCCGTCATTGCGAGGAGCAAAGCGACGAAGCAATCTCATAGCAGTAAGTGTTTTCACTTTGAGACACGAGATCGTCACGCCACCTTTAGGTGGCTCGCGATGACAAAGGAATGGCTTGGATGTATTTAGCTAAGAACTGCGTGAACCCGTTGTGCAATTTTTTTGTAAAGCTCTTCCAATCTCAACTTATAATCCTCGCCTCCAGATGAGAGGAATTCCTGTTCAATTTCTTTGAAGGGTGTATCGTAAAAATCGTCCTTACTTACTGTTTTTACTGCCTGGAACCATTTTTCCGCAAAAGCTTTACTAGTATCTACAAATTCCTGACATAACTTAATAAGTTCCTTATCGTCGACCGTAAGGTTAGCCACAATGTTATCAATCGTATCATTTCTGTACATTCCAGATGCCTCTTGTTGATAATAAGGTGGGTAATTATCTCTGGAAGCGTTTAAGCCTTGTTGGAGCGCAGCTTTTAATTCACGCATTTCTTCTAACATCAATTGTTTCTTTGCGCTGGGTGTTTTTTGTAACCTAGGTGCAATGAATTTTTCCATCATTTTAGGAGTAATTGTGCATTTTTGGCCATCTCTGCGTACTTTATAACGACCACCACCTGTACAGTAAGGTTTATTCTCTCCTTCTTTTATCGTTACGATATATACTCCTTTTCCATCTTCATCTGTTTCATCATCAATGATGATTTCAATGGGTTCGTAAGTTCCATCCGCGCGAGATTGAATCTTACCACGGGTTTGATCGGAAATTTCGATTCCAATAACCTTTCCGATATGTCTTCCTGTTTCATCCTTAGCATCTTCGACGCCAAAGAGTACAATTCCACCTTTTCCGTTTGCGAATTCCACTAATACTTCATTGAAACTCTGATCAACTTTAGTTTTGTATTCGACTTCCATCCCTTCCCCACCTAATAATAACTTCTTTGTGCGTTCAGAAAGACTCATTTAATCCTCCTTATGTTTTATGTTAATTTAAATGGAAGCATAGTGAAACTTGACTTCTTGTCAATGCTTATCCGCTTCACCTCATCGGTATCTTAACCCCCTTCTGTCGTGCTACCTTTTTCGCTACACCATACCCCGCATCTGCGTGTCTTGCAATGCCGATGCCCGGGTCGTTGGTCAACACGCGTTCGATGCGTTTGGCCATGGCTGAGGTGCCGTCGGCCACTGTAACCTGACCGGCGTGGATGGAAAGCCCGATGCCCACCCCGCCGCCGTGGTGCACCGAGACCCACGATGCGCCCGACGCGGTGTTCAAAAGCGCGTTCAGGATAGGCCAGTCGGCAATGGCGTCCGAGCCGTCCAACATAGCCTCGGTCTCCCGGTTGGGCGACGCCACCGAACCTGCATCCAGGTGGTCCCGGCCCATCACCACAGGCGCTTGCACCTTGCCCTGCTTGACCATCTTGTTGATCTCAAGCCCGAAGCGGTCGCGCTCGCCGTAACCCAGCCAGCAGATGCGGCAGGGAAGACCCTGGAACGGCACCTTTTCGCGCGCCTTGCGTATCCAACGGTGAAGCATCGCATCATCAGGGAAAAGCTTGAGCACCTTCTCGTCAGTTGCGTAGATGTCTTTTTTATCGCCAGATAGCGCGGCCCAGCGGAACGGACCCTTGCCCCGGCAGAACAATGGTCGAATATAAAGCGGCACGAACCCCTTGATGTCGAACGCGTTTTTTACACCGGCTTTCTGCGCCTGGCCTCTGATGTTGTTGCCGTAGTCGAACGCCACCGCGCCGGCCTTTTGCATGGCGAGCATGGCTTCCATATGTCTTGCCATGGACTCGAAGCTTCGCTTGATGTATCCCTTGGGGTCGCGCTTGCGCAGCGCCAGCGCCTGCTTGAACGTCATCCTGCCGGGCACGTAGCCTGAAAGTTCATCATGCGCCGAGGTCTGGTCGGTGACAATGTCAGGGATGATACCCCGCTTGACAAGTTCCGGGTGGACGTCAGATGCATTGCCCACCAATCCCACAGAAAGGCTGCGGCCTTCGCCCCTCGCCTTATCGCACCACTTCAGCGCCTCGTCAAGCTTGTCAGTCATCTTGTCGCAGAAGCCCTGGTCAAGGCGGCGCTTGATCCTTGCCGGGTCTACCTCAACGTCAAGGCACACGCCGTCGTTCATGGTTACGGCAAGCGGCTGTGCGCCGGACATGCCGCCCATACCAGCGGTCAGTGTGAGTTTGCCTTTGAGCGATCCCGCAAAGTGTTGCCTGGCAAGCTCTGCCAGCGTCTCGTACGTGCCCTGGATGATGCCCTGGGTGCCGATGTAAATCCACGAGCCGGCGGTCATCTGGCCGTACATGATCAGCCCCAGCGCTTCCAGCCGGCGGAACTCGTCCCAGTTGGCCCAGGCCGGAACCAGGTTGGAGTTCGCTATAAGTACCCGTGGCGCATAGGGATGCGTGCGGAAGATGCCCACCGGTTTTCCCGACTGAACCAGTAGGGTTTCATCGTTTTCCAGCTGCTTGAGCGAGCGGACGATCGCCGCAAACGCAGGCCAGTTGCGGGCGGCGCGGCCGGTGCCGCCGTAGACAATTAAATTTTTCGGGTCCTCGGCCACGGCCGGGTCAAGGTTGTTTTGAAGCATCCTCAGCGCCGCCTCCTGGTGCCAGCCCTTGCAGTGTAACTTGTTGCCCCTTGGCGACTTAAGCGGCTTGTACTTGAAATCTTTTGCCATAATTTCCTCCGTAGATTCACGTGTTTTGACGAATACTACTCACATATGACGCGCAGGTCAAGGCAAATAAAGCTGGTCAAATGCTGGTCAAAAGGTGGTCAAAAGCTACCCAAAAGATGGACAAGAACGCGACTTCGTCGCAATTACAGATTGCAGATTGGAAGATTGAAGATTGAAAGATTGCTCCGCAAGCGTCGCAATTTCAAATATCAAAATGCAAATATCAAATTGCAAATTTAATGGGCTGATAGCCGTCAGCCGTGAGCTGTAAGCTGTTCGCCGTGAGCTCCTAGGGGGGCTGATAGCCATCAGCCGTGAGCTGTAAGCTGCTTGCCGTGAGCTCCTAGGGGGGGCTGGCAGCCGTCAGGCGATGAATCCGCAGATGACGCAGATTTTTGGGAGGAAGGAAAATCGGGCAGGAATTTTTAACCACAGATGACACAGATTGGCACAGATTTTTGGGAGGAAGGAAAATCGGACAGGAATTTTCTATCCGCAGATTACGCAGATGGCTGAGGGCGACTTCGTAGCAATATCAAAATGCAAATGCAAATTTAAGAGCTGACAGGCGTCAGCCGTGAGCTGTAAGCTGTTTGCCGTGAGCTCCTAGGGGGGTTGACAAAGGAGTTTCTTTAAGTAGATTGAATAATGTCAAAAAGAAGGATTGGTTATGCAAGAAGCTATTAAGTGTCTGATTTTGACGCCTTTCGATGCGGCAGGGAGGCGGATCCGTGATACCCTAGAGTGTGTTCTTAGAGAACACATGGTGATGATTTTGGGAGGGGTAGAGGCAGAGCTTTCATACTACGGCGCAATAGTAGAAGCTTTGACGAGTCAGATAAAGGATGTGAATTTTATTATTGCAGATATCAGTCGGATGAACCCAAATGTTATGTATGAAATGGGTTTTGCTCATGCTTTAGGGAAACCAATTATAACTATTGCGGCTAGAGATTCGTTGAAGATGGTACCATTCGATCTATCTGGCAGATTGATCCTGCTTTATGACCC
>JAYELY010000008.1:0-6251 GCA_034717795.1 Caldifarciminota bacterium | reverse complement strand
CGTAGAGTTCACGCGCCAGAAGAAAACCCAGCATGCCGCCCCAGTTGGAAGGGTCCTGCATTGTAGCGGTTGCCTTGAAGCTCGCAAGGCTTATGATCACGAACCCGGCAAGAAGCAGGAGCAATAGCCCGATGACGATGTCGGTATTGTCCTTGTTGCGCGGCTTAGCTTTTGCCTTGGGGTTGTTCGGCTTGGTTTTTCTTGCAGAAGCTTTCTTACCCATTCTCAGTCCTTTAGAGTATTATACCCAAAGCGCTTGGGCCTGCAAGGATTGCGGTAAGATAGAGGCTAGGTACGCCGATTATATACCAGAGAACTCGTGTGAAGATTAAAACGAGAAGTATAATGAAGCCGTAGCGCTGAAGCCAGAAAACAACCTTGACGTTACGCAGGGGGATTAGTGAAAAAAGGATCTGCGAGCCGTCAAGTGGGGGGATAGGGATCATATTAAAAAACGCCAGGATAAGGTTGTAGAAAACGGCTAAACCTAGAATCCCCTGGATATAAGTGATAACCGGCGACGTTTGCAGGGAAATCAATCCAACGAGTCTGAAGAGTGTGGCGAGGAGCAAGGCCAAAACCAGATTCGCCCCCGGTCCGGCTATTGATACGAGAATGGTTCCCTTGCGGCGGTCCCTGAAGTTGTCCGGATTTATCGGGACAGGCTTTGCCCAACCGAACCGGAAAAATATGATAGCCAGGGTGCCTATTAGATTCAGATGCTTTAGGGGATTTAAGGTTAAGCGCCCCATCATCTTAGCTGTAGGATCACCCAACCGATTCGCCATCCATGCGTGAGCAAACTCATGGAACGTTAAACCAATGAGTATTCCGGGCAATGCAAGAAATATGGTGAGCCAGTAGTTAATATCGGCAAATCGGGAAAAGAAACCAGACATTATTTCTCCCTTAGCCAGCGCCCCAGAAGCGCTTTTTCATCGCGTTTGTTACGAACCCTGGCGTCAAGCTTCGCGGCAAGGAGGTTGTCCAGTAACTCCTTGTACCTTGGTCCAGGTTGGATACCCATACGCTTTAGATCCTCGCCGGTTGTTGAGATCTTTACATTACTGTAGTCCTCCAGATAGCGGGTGATCTTCTCGCAGCTTTTGGCTCTTGTGGCTTCCGCGATAATCCCCAGACCCCTTTGATCGTAGTTATTGAGGTAGAAGGTGATCTGGGATGGGGTCCTGAGTCGTGCAAGGAAGGAAAGGATCTTTCTGGCCTCCCGCAGGGTGCTTGTGGTTTCAAGGCATGCCTTCTTTACCGGAAGTCTCTTTACATGGGTCTCGTCAAATAAAGAAAGCAACAGACACAGGAACTTGCAGCTTTCCTTGATGCGTCCCAGCCGCGTAGGGGAGAGGGGAGCAAGGGGTTTTCCAAGGAAGCCGAGCGCGCCCAATGACTCCAATCTCTTGATGCCCTTTATTCTTACTTCAGACGGTTCCTTAGAAATACACTGCAGTTCGTAGAGGAGTCTCTCGCTTGAAAGGTCAGGGATGCGCTCCACAGCTTTGTTGAGAAGCCTTGACGTATGCGGCTCGATCCTGAATCCTAACCTTGTCGCATACCGCACCGCGCGGAAGATGCGGGTTGGATCGTCAATAAAGCTCTTATCGTGGATTATCCTTACCAGGCCTCGTTTGAGGTCTTCCTGGCCGTTCAATGGATCGATAAGTTTCCCGAAATCCGAAGGATGCAGCGACTGCGCCATCGCGTTCACGGTAAAGTCCCGGCGGTAAAGATCATCCTCGATGGATGCGGATTCGACCTTGGGAAGCTCTCCTGGCCGGGGATAAGTTTCCTTGCGGGTTCTTGCGATGTCTATCCTTTCACCCTTGGGTCCTTGAAGTGTTCCTGTCTTGAACGGCTGGTAGTAGCTGAATTTGGTAGCAAGTTCTTTGGCCAGCCGCTCACCTGTGCGTTTTACGTTGCCCTCGCACGCCAGGTCGATGTCAACCGTCTTTTTGCCCAACAGCTTATCGCGCACCACTCCTCCTACGAGGTAGAGCCTGGCGCCTTCCTGGGCCGCTATCTCGCCCAGCCAGCGAAAGCCGGTGCTAGTGCTGCGGCGCAGTAAAGCCCATCTCTTTTGGGGGGCCTGGCTGATCCTTGACCTCGATCTTTCCGTAGCGTGCCTCGAATTTCTTTATGTTTTCTTCAAGCGTCCTGTGCAGAAGCTCGATATGCTGAGGGGACATGACGATGCGCGAGAGCACCCTTGCCTTGGGCAGTCCTGGCAGCATGCGCGCGAAATCCAAAATAAACTCCGATGAAGAGTGTGCCACAAGCACCAGGTTCGAGTATATGCCCTCGGCCTGCTCGGGCTTTATCTCAACGTCCAGTCTGCGCACAGGTTTCTGCTGTTCGTTCATTTTTTGCCTCCGATCTAATAACATTCTATTCGCAGACGGCGCGGAGTCAAGTTAAGCGTCAGGTTTAAACCGCACTCGTCACAAAAAAGTTGGTCAAATGCTGGTCAAAAGATGGTCAAAAGGTGGTCAAAAGCTGGACAAGCTCCAATGTCTAAGCTGGTCAAAAGATGGTCAGAAATTGGACAAAAGTTGGACAAAAGAGAGGGCGGAACCTCTTTCTGTCATTGCGAGGCTGGGATCAGCCGAAGCAATCTCATTGTACTGTGCTGAAGTTTTCAAGTAACTGCCGAAGATCAAGGGTAGGTGCCATGAGATTGCCACCCTTCGGTCGCAATGACGGAGGGCTTACGGCGAAAAGGGAGCATTAAGATCGCCACACTCCCTTCGGTCGGTCGCGATGACGAAAAGAAACGGGCCGACCTTAAGGTCGGCCCCTACGAACTCCGATCGCGATCTCCATGGCTTAATTCGTCAGGTTTCTATTGCACTCGTCATAATCCAGAGGAGACTTGATAAACAAAGAAGGGAGATATTATGCCTTACGCAACGATAGATGAAATCTTGAGGCAGGTTCCAGCCGATAATCCCGGCTCGCCTACGGGTTTTCCTGACTTTGACCCGGAGGATACCAAAGCCTGAGCTTATTTTGTATATGTTTATCTAGACGCAAGTCAATCGGATGGGTATGGTAGGCCTTGTTTTCTTCCAAGATACGGTCGTAAAGCGGGAAGCGGAGAGAGTGTATGGTATGAGAATGTCATTGAATGGGAAGGAGGAGCCGCAAACCCCTTTAAGGAGAAATTTACCTCAGATTACGATAAGATGCACCGGAGGGATTCGTAATCTTTTCGTGCAGGGGCTGTTTCTTTAATCTTCAATCTTCAATGCCAGCAGCATGTCCTCCACCGAGACGCCGGGAAGATCGAGGCCCTGCTCAGAAATTACTCGGTCGATCCGAGTACCAACCTCACCTCGTGTTCTGTAAGCGCCTTTCAGACCATCCTCGATCCTTGGCAGCCCCTCAAGCGGCAGAAGCGTGAAGTCGCCGGAGATGGTAACGTCCGCCAATCTGTTCTCATGAATCTCTGAAGCCGTCCTTATCAGTCCGCCCGGAGCCTTGTGCATCCTCATAATAAACTCGACACCTGAACGGATCCGCACCTCCCCTGGCTTCTTCATGGTGCGTTTGTAGAGGAAGCCTTCATCCAGCATCCGGTTGGTGATTTCTTCACGGTTGGCCTGGAGTTCCTGGGTAAACAGGGCAGGCTCAAGTGGACCAAGGAGAGCGGAAAACTTCTCGATTAAAACCTTGCGTATCTCTGCACGGGAAAGTCTCTTACCTGTCTCCCTGTATATCGTGGTTACGTGCTCCTGCATGGATTTATAGATCTTGTCCCGGAACTTCTCGTCCGGCACCTTAAGCACCTTTACCATCGTATCGTAGTCGAAGTCTATTAAAATCCCGCCCACGAAGACCACGCAGGGGCCGATGTTTCCAGCACCCTCGCCCGCAATCTTTCGCTCGCCTTCAACGGTCACGATGTCGTTTACCGGCCGGAACTTGGTTTCGATGCCAAACTCGCGGTAGGTTTCGATCGTAGGTGCGGATAAGATCTGATATAGCTGGGATATCTTGCGGGAGGCCAAAGGGTTATCCCGGCGCAGGATCACCTGGTAGAAAACCTGGTTTGCGTCAAGATATGTAGCGCCGCCGCCTACTTCTCGCCGCATCACAGGCAGATTGTTGGAAGCGCAGTAGTCTAAATCTATCTCCTGGGCCGCATCCTGGAAGTAGCCAACGCTGATGATCGGGGTCTGGGGTGACACCAGACACAGGCACTCTATTCCTTCCCTTGCAAGTGTGTGGAAGGTGGTCATGGAGTCCTGGCCAGGCAGGGTATCGAAGGTAAAAAGCTTCACTTGTTGCTCCTTTTGTTTTGATAGGGATTATAGTCAGCGAATCACTTTAGGCAAGGGATTGTGTTACAGGCTCTCAGCCTGTGTGATTATTGAACAAGCCTGGAGAGGCTGTTCCACATTATTCTGGTTGGTTATGGCCGACCTGAAAGGACTAGGTCAAAACCCCTTGAAACCGCAGATCACACAGATTGACACAGATTGAGACAAGAAATGAATTGAGACAAGTCGAGTAGATACGTAGCCTGTGTACCTTAAATGCGCGTCGTCAATCCGATGATTATCGAGAAAGTCGTAGGATTGAATCTTTTGGCACAGATACTGAGGTCGGCCCCTACGACACGACCTCGTTTCAGAACCTAACGCACCGCCCCGAGTTTTATGTGCGCCGAGTAATTCTCAGTAGCTGTATGGGCACGGCATGCCGTGCCCATACAATTTCTATCTCAGTACCACCAGCTTGGTCTGGGCGGAGTGGTTCACAGTCCAGACTCTGGCGAAGTATACACCCTGCGGAAGCTCTGCCGGCGCGTCCCAGACACCCTTGCCATCGATGGTTTCCTCAAGCACCTTGCGCCCGTCAGCCGAGTAAAGGGTAAGCTGCGCCTTGCCCGGCACATCGTAGCTCAACCGGTTGAGCGAGGCGGAGACTTGGATTGGGGATTGGGTGAAGGGTTCTTCCTCAACACCTATAGGCAGAAGTTCATATATCTGAAGCCCGGCACCTCCGTCAGCGACGTAGATATAGCGATCAGAGGTATAGACAGCAGTAGCAGAAGCTGGTGTCTCATAGTATCCGACTTCGTGTGGATTTGAGGGTATTGATATATCAATTACCCGAAGATAACCGCTATGTGGACGGCCATAAGGCGAGCAAGCAACGTAGGCATAGGGACCTGAGACGTAAATCCCATAAGCCCAATCTGGTGTATCGTAGCGACCAATCTCTTGGGGATCTGAAGGTGTGGATACATCTATTGCTCTGACTCCATCCAAAGTAACAACATATGCATAGGAGTCTGACACATAGACGTCATTAGCCTGAACTCTGCTCTCCCAGTAGCCTACCTCTTGGGGGCGTGACGGCTTAGATATATCTATCACACTCAGTCCACTCAACTCGTCATAAATACCAAAGGCGACATAGGCATAAGAACCTGAGACATACACACCATGAGCCGAAGTTGGTGTAGCGCAATAGCCTACCTCTTGGGGATCGGAAGCGGGTCGTATACGTATTACCCGAAGTCCACTGGCTTTACCATAGAGATTACTACAAGCAACGTAGGCATATGAACCTGAAACATACACATCCTCAGCGCAACCTGGTGTCTCACAGAAACCTGCCTCTTGAGGATATAAAGGAGTGGATACATTTATTACTCGAAGACCAGAAGCATCAGCGATATAGGCATAGGATTCTGATACATAAACACCTAGGACTGAACTTGACGTATTATAGTAGCTAATCTCTTCGGGATTTGAAGGGGTAGATACGTCTATAAGCTTAAGTCCAGCATCCAAATCGGCAACATAGGCGTAAGATTTTGATACATAAGCATCGTAACTCCGACCTGATGTATGGTAATCGCCAACTATCTGTGGATTTGAAGGCGTGGATACATTGATTACCCCAAGATAACCACCGCACGGAACATAGGTATAAGAACCTGAGACAAAGAGGTCGTAAGGGAACCCTGTATCACACCAGCCGACCTTTTGGGGAGTCGAAGGGGAGGATATGTCTACTACACAAAGCGCACCCCCAAACGGACCGAAGAAGAGGAAATACTTCTCTATGTTAAGGTAGGCGTAAGTCCCTGACACATAAACATCGCTAGCATACCATCCCCACACATATGGATCTATCACCTTACAGCAACCGACCTCTTGCAGATTTGAGGGTATAGATACATCGAGTACGTAGAGGTAACCCCAACACGGGACATAGGCATAAAAACC
>JAYELY010000007.1:5083-6294 GCA_034717795.1 Caldifarciminota bacterium | reverse complement strand
GATAATCCTCGGGGTAAACGTAAACATCCTCTCCTCGTATCATCCAAGCCAAGTGACGGTGATAGCGGGAGATCGTAAGGGTAAACTGACGGCTAAAGGGAATACCATCTATGTGAACTCCAAGAGCATTGAGCGTTACGGATGCTCGGCGGATTCCTTTACCCTGAAATGGCAAGATAAGACCCGAAGCTATGCGGGATCGCTTGAGGTTTGGGCAGAGAAGGGGGAGCTGATTCTGGTTAATAAAGTAGAGGAAGATGCCTACCTTGCATCGGTGGTAGGTGCTGAGATGGTTCCGGGGGCTGAGCTTGAGGCACTCAAGGCCCAGGCCGTGCTCTGCCGGACGTTCATCTATACCGCCATGAACCACTGCCAGGACGATTGGGATCTATGCGATTTGACCCACTGCCAGTCGTATCGAGGTCTGGAGACGGTAACTGATGCTACCCGGAAGGCGGCGGCTGAAACCGACGGGATGCTTTTGACCTATCACGGAGAACCTTGCAAGGTTTACTACCATTCCACCTCGGGCGGGCAGACCGCTGACGCCGCCTCGATATGGCCCACAGAGGATGAACCTTATCTCAAGTCAGTACCAGACCCTTACTGCTCAGATTCCCCTCATTACAGATGGGAGTTCGTGGCAACACCTGCAGATATAGCGAGAGCTCTTAATTTTCCCTCGATCGCCGATTTGCGGGTGATCTACACCTTCCCTGACGGCCGGGTGGACAAGGTGGGAGTCAAGTATCTGGAGGAAGGACTGTTATACGACGGCTGGAATTTCCGCATGCTTTTATGTCAGGCATTGGGGTGGAATACGGTGAAGAGTTCGTGGTTCGAGATAGAGCGAGATTGCGCGGCTTATGTGTTTCGTGGCAGGGGACTCGGACATGGGGTCGGATTGTCCCAGTGGGGTGCTGCGGGCATGGCTTATCAGGGTGCCGATTTCCGCAAGATACTGGCCCACTATTACCCTGGCACCGAGGTGAAGAGATGGTGAGGTTGCTTTTGATCCTGTGGGGGGTGGTGATCGGGGTGGAGCACTGGGTGATCATTACCCCTGGGGAGGGGGTGAACCGGCAGGAGATTTCGAGGTGGGTGGAGGTTTTGAGGACGGCTGAAAAGGTAGTGAACGATTTCTTCCCAGATCCCTCCGTGGGGGTAGGGTGGGAGAATGGTGTGCTACGGAAGGATGTGTTACGGGTGTT
>JAYELY010000007.1:0-4983 GCA_034717795.1 Caldifarciminota bacterium | reverse complement strand
TGGTTCAGCCGTTGGAAGTGCTGGAGAGTCGCGGGGTTACCGAAGAGGTGATAGTACACGAGTACGTGCATCTTATGCTTGAGCCTTATGACGTCCCTTTATGGCTCAACGAGGGGCTGGCGGTGATATGTTCCGGGCAGGCGAGGAGGTTGGCAGGGAATTTGTATCTAAAGGATTTGCCAAGGGATAAAGCAAGGATTGAGGAGCTGCTTGAAAGCAGCGATACGTTGGACTTAAAGCTCGGCTATCTTGCCGCAGCGCGGTTGACTCAGGAAACAATAGATGGAATAGGACTAGACAGTTTAGTCCGACTAATAAAAGAGGAGGCCTTATGAATAAGACCCTTAAATGGATTTTGATAGGTGTGGGAGCGGGTCTGGGGGTATTCGTGATCGGGGCGGGCATCGCCTACGCGGTGATGACCGATACCCCGGACCTGGACCGCGAGATCGGCGTGCTTGAGGAGCTCCTGCCAAAGGGGCCGGTAAGCTACGTTGTTGGTGCCGACCTCAACGCGGCAGCAAAGCTCTATAAAGGCTCAAGGATAGGGCACCTTGCGCGCAAACACGAGATAGACAAGGACTTCTCCAACCTCGAAAGGATAGCAAAGGTGCAGGAGCAAACCAAGGGCCGCTTCTGGGACGTTTTTGGTGCACGCTTCATCTACGCTAAATACGGGGATGAGAACTACCTCATCATCACCCAGCCGGGCTGGAAGGTAAAGGCGATGTGGCGCACAATCATCGCAAGCGGAGAGAAAAAGGAACCTGGGGAGATACCCTACACCGTTTTCACGGGCGGCACCGCCTGCTTCTTCGCGGGTGACTACTTCTGGTACGCCTCATCGGAGAAGCTTCTGCTTTCTGCTTTGAAGATCGCCTCCTCCGAGGACGTTGAAGAAAAGGCCTTCTCCATGAGATCCAAGATCGAGCCTCTGGCATACGGCATCTCGCGCAGGCAGGGCAAGTACCTGGTCTTCGATGAGGCACGATGGGTAGTCCAGGAGGGCGAGAAGGGTATTGAGGGTATAGTCCAGATAGACAACCCATCAGGCGTGATCGGCGGATTTATAGCCAAGGCGGAGACGCCTCGGGATTATTCAAAGATACCTGCAGACGCCACTCTCTTTATAAGCCTCACAGGAGTCAGTCCTTACAGGGCGTGGAAGGAAGCGGGCATGCTCTCAAGCGAAAAGGGAATAACCGAGGTATTGGGCGATCTGGAGATAGAAAAGGAGTTCGCCAAGATAGCGGTTGACCTCCAGGACGAGGTGTTATTCATAATGCAGGGTTGGGACGTGGACCGCTGGTACGCTCCGGCGCGATGGCTGGTTTCTGTAAAGGCAGGCTCCGAGCGTTCGTTCGAGAGCTGGACAGCGCTTACCCCCTGGTTCTTCCCTACAGCCTGGGATACGACATTAACCTACGGCGATGTTGCCTACACTTATCTCGATCTGGGAGAAGACCTGCCGCCGATAAGCTATCTGTTTAATGAGGCCTACCTTACCGTTGCCAGCGACTCGACTCTTGTGCCATGGATTCTTGAAGCACAAGCGGCGTCAATGACGCTGGATAAATCAGAGGAGTTCGCTACATACTGCGAAACAGCTGCCATTAAGAAACCCGTTGCCTACGTCAACTGGTCACTGTTCAAGGAAGAGTTCAAGGAGTATCTGATCTATGCCGCCGACCGCACCTCAGGCTTCACCCCGGCTGACGTGGATGAAAAGCTCTTCCCCCTCCTGGACGCTTTGGAGATGAAAGCTCTGCTGGTGGAGATGGAGCACAAAGGCAAGACCCTCGCTTTCACCATAAGGAGCGCGAAGGGAGAGTGAGTTGCAAGCCTTCTTTTTGTTATAGACAGGACAGAAAAACTAGTCGGTAAAGTCTATAACAAACCGGACCCTTTCTTCAGACGTACCTGCTGTTACAGAACGCAGGAGTCCGGGATAGCGTTTGGACATATTCTCTGCCACCCAAAGAGCGATGTGCTCCGCGGTAGGCTGGGCACAGAACGGCAAATCGCAATCATTCAAAAGCTTACCCTGATAAGGTTCAAGCAACTTGATGAGACTGGCTTTAAGTTTCACAAAATCGACACCTACTCCTCGTTGATCCAAATCGGGAACAGCAAGGGTAACGGTTACATCCCAGGTGTGTCGATGCTCTTTCGAGAACTCTTCACCGAACCCTTCCAGATGGTGGGTAAATCTCAAAGGAACCGAGACCTCGACCTCAAACATCGTGCAGCTCTTTCTTCAAAAGCTCTCGCGCTTTAAGGAAGAACTCCTGAGTTGCGTCATCGCGGTGGTCGGGATAGGTCCAGGGCATCTCCTCGCAGCCCTCGCGCAGGAACCGCAGGGTTAGCTCGATCCATACGCCCTCCCCAAGATAGGCTCTGTGTCCTGCCGGTTTGGTGGTCAAAAGCCACAACCCGTCCAGCCGGATGAAGCCGGGATCTACGTTGATCCGCCGCTTGCCGTTCTTCCTGAAAGAATCTTCTATTTTGCGGCTTTGGAGCTTGTATTGCCAGGGTTGCAAAAGATTCACCGGGCGGGAGAAGATAAGCCAGCGCCGCAGTATCCCCTCGCCCAGCTCGGCGTTGTAGTAGTCGGTCCAGGTAAAGGGAACGAGTTCGCTGCGTAGGAGCACTGACCCGAACTCTTCCTCAAGGGTTGTCTCAATGCTTCTGATCAAATCGTTTTCCGGTGACAACAGTCCGCATATCAAAAGCGCCTGTGGCTCCTCCGGCTCAAGATTCTTCACTCTTTGCTCCTGCGGATGCTTCTCCACTGGATCCTTCCTTCTCTTCACCCTTCTTCTCGATCCGATAGCCTATGGCGGCCAGAGCATCCTCGTCCACTTCCTCAGCGGCTTCTTCCCGATGTTCTTCTGCTTGCCCGGACCCTTCTGTCTCCTCCAGAGGCAGTATGTCTCCTTCTTTAACGGCCGGCTCCTCAAGATCGGGAAGCTCGTCAAGGGAGACAAGGCCGAAGAACTCAAGGAACTTGGGGGTGGTAGCGTAAACATAAGGGTGGCCTGCCCGTTTGTCACGCCCCTTGATGCGTACAAGCCCGCGTTCCAAGAGGGTGGAAAGGATATATGAGGAGTCGATCCCGCGAGCCTGGTCGATGTCGGGCTTGTTTATGGGCTGGCGGTGAGCGATGACCGCTAAGGTCTCAAGTGCGGCCTTGGAGAGGCGCTCGCGGCCTCGGCGCTGGATCAATCTTGCGATCCAGGGGGCAAACCGTTGAATGGTAACCATCTGCCAGCCGCCGGCCACCTGGCGGATCTGAAACGTTCGACCCTGCGCCTCATAGTCCGCGTTCAGCTTGGCGATGCAGGATTCTACCTCCGAGGGCGTCATCTCCGCCGCTTTCGCCAAACGCTGGGTGCTCACCACCTCGGGCGAAGCAAAAAGCAAGGCTTCTATGATCTCCCAGCTTTCGCTCATTCCCCTTCGCTTTCGATGCGGATAAGCTTCATGTACCCGTCCTTGTTGTCTGTCCAGTAGATCATCCGGTGCGGCTCGGCAACCTCGTAGTAGAAATCAAAGCTGCGCCCTGCCAGAAGTACCTTGTAGAGGGTATCTATAAGCTTGCTTTTGAACCCCAGGGTCAGCTTGTGGCAACGGAACTCCCCTGCATCCGTGTTGATCGTGTGAATCCCGCCGTAGGTGCACGTGCCGGTAATGACCATTCCAAGGTTGAATTCAAAGAAACCGAATTCGATGGTCTCGGGCTGGTCAAAAGGGAATCCACGGAAGACCTCAATCAACGTATGCCGGTCGTAGAAGCGACCCTCATGCCTGACATTCGAGGACTTGCCCTTGAACCCGTCGGAGACCAGGATGCCTCCCTCCACAGGCTCCACCCCAAGCTGGAACCGGCCCGAACGATCCTTTATCACCTTGATGGTTGAAAGATCTGAGGCGTGCACCCAGCATTTGACGACTATCTTTGTGGTATCTATGTGCTTGTGGACCGAGTAGTAACTGTCACCGTTATCGTAGATTTCGTGGATTATCTCGCGGGTGGTTCCCTGATCATAGCCAAGATAGACGACCCGCTCGCCGTTTGGAATGCCGGGGTCACTGAAACCCGCGGCAAGTAAAAGAAGCGTTAGCAGAGCATTCATTTTTCCTCCCTTCTGGCCTTAACGATTTCTAAAAACGTAGACGTAAGGTCCTCAAGGGATGCCTCGGCAATGCTGCCCTCAGCCAGGGTAGGCGATCCTCCGCCCCCGCCCTTACCACCGGAGAGTATCCGTTTCAAAATCTCCCCAGCAGGGTAGTTCTTCGAAGCCACTTTCGAAGAGAAACAAAGAATAGGCCAAGGTCTATATCCCTTGATAGGGCTTCCAATCATGGCTGCTAAGTGAGCTATGTCTCGTGGAAGCTCAGGTGCAACAAGTAAACCTACGATACGATCACGCTTGGATTTCAATTGATCTGCTAGAATTCGCAAACCTCTCCTAGATAGTCCTGCCACTTTAGCTACGACTATCTCCGTCTCTTCGAATCTTACGGCGTTATTCAAAATATCCTGAACCCTGCTCTCCAAATAAAGCCCCTCGAACTTTTCCTTTTCTTTGGTTTCTTTGTACAAATTGTATTTCTGATCTTTGACACTTTTAAGTAGCATCTCAAAGCTGGTGTTTAATTCTTTGGATATTTCGTCATCCACTTCTCGCCTATTCTTGATTTCCTCCCATGCAGTCTTTCCCACCAGTGCCTCTATGCGTCGGATGCCTGCGGCAACACCTGTTTCTGATGCGATAATGAACATTCCGATCTGACCGGTGCTCTCAAGGTGGGTGCCGCCGCAAAGCTCGGCGGATATGAGCTCTTCAGTATTCTTGTCTCTGATTTGAAGCACTCGGACTTTATCACCGTACTTTTCTCCAAAAAATGCCAATGCCCCGAGTGCTTCCGCTTCTTCCCGACTCATTTCGTCTGGCTTCGCTTCATGATTCTCGATTATCC
>JAYELY010000006.1:0-6330 GCA_034717795.1 Caldifarciminota bacterium | reverse complement strand
TCTCCTCAGCTGATCCAAAAGCATCTCAAACGGTCCGGTGCCGCGAAGGGTGCGGTCGACGGCAAGGATGAGCCAGGAATCCTTTCGATAGCTGACCTTGCTCACCTTCTTCTTTCTCGCTAATGCCCTAACCAGGGCGATATCCAGAATCTTTAAGGCAGCCTCCGGCATCCTGCCGAAGCGGTCGGTTAACTCCTCGTGCAACGCGTCGATCTCTCTCTCCTCCTCCACCGAGAGGAGTCGCTTGTAGAGCGAGACTCGCTCAGCCGAATCGGAGATATAAGTCTCAGGCAGGTACGCGCCGTGATCGATCTCCAGCACAGGCTCGGCAAACCACTCCTCGCCCTTCAACCTCGCCACCGCCTCGGAAAGGAGCTTGGTGTACAGGGTGAATCCTATAGCGTTAACATGTCCGTGCTGCTGGGTTCCCAAAAGATTGCCCACCCCGCGCATCTCCATGTCACGCACCGCCAGCCTGTAGCCTGCTCCCAGCTCGGCGTAGGCGCGGATTGCGGCCAGCCGCTTGCGGGCGTCGTCGGTGGTCCTTCGCGGAACGATAAACAAAGCATAGCCCTGGCGCTGGCTCCTGCCTACCCTTCCGCGAAGCTGATGCAGATCGGCCAGACCGAATAAGTCGGCCCGATCCACGATGATCGTGTTAAGGTCAGGGATATCTATCCCCGCCTCCAGGATGGCGGTGGCAATCAACACGTCGGTTTTGTGTTCCAGAAAGGTATCGTAGATGCTTGCCAGCTCGCGCTCCGGCATCTGTCCGTGAGCCACCTGCATCCTTAAACCCGGCAGAAGCCTTTCCAGCCTGCGTCTCAACGATTCGATGGTCTCGATTCTGTTGTGTATAAAGAGCACCAATCCGCCCCTTGAGCGCTCGCGCAGCACCCATTCCCTTACCATATCGTCCGACCAGTTAGATACCTCGGTCACCACGTCCTTTCGGCCAACGGGCGGGGTCTCGATCCTTGATACGTCCCTGATTCCCACCAGGCTCATGTAGAGCGTTCGCGGGATCGGCGTGGCGGTCAGCGTCAGGGTGTCTATCTCGGCTTTCTTTCTTCTAATCTTCTCCTTCTGGCGAACCCCGAACCGGTGCTCGTCGTCTATGATCAAAAGCCCCAGGTCGCTGTAGGAGACCGAATCCGCCAGAAGCGCGTGGGTGCCGATCAAGACGTCCACCTTGCCTTCGGCCAACTCTGCCCGCGTCTTTTTGCGTTCTGCTAGCCCCACGAAGCGTGAGAGCATCTGGACCCTTATGGGCAGCTCTTTCAAGCGTTCGGTGAACGTCCGATAGTGCTGAAGCGCAAGGATGGTGGTTGGTGCGAGCATGGCCACCTGCTTTGAGTCAAGTGCGGCCTTAACAGCCGCGCGCACCGCCACCTCGGTCTTGCCGTAGCCCACCTCGCCGCAGACCAGCCTGTCCATTGGAGCAGGAGTCTCCATGTCCGCGATAATAGAGGAGATGGCGCGGCGCTGATCCGGCGTCTCCTCGTATGGAAAAGTCAATTCGATCCACTCCATCTCGTCCGGATGCCGGCTGAACGCGTAACCCTTGAGTACAGACCGCCTGGCATAAAGGGCTAAAAGCTCCTGGGCATAGTCGTATGCGGATTTCTTTGCACGCTTGCGGGCAAGCTTCCAGCGCTCGGAGCCCAGCCTTGATACGCGGGGTGCGTGTCCCTCAGCCCCGATGTAGCGGTCCAGGAGCCCCAGGTTCTCCACCGGCAGATAAAGAACGTCCGTGCCGCCGTATGCAATCTTCAAAAACTCCTTTTCCTGGCCTCCGATCTCCAAACGATCCAACCCCTGATATATACCGATGCCGTAGTCTATGTGAACCACGTAGTCGCCGGGGTGCAATTCGTAGAACGCATCCCGCGGTATCCCCTTGAAATGCCTCGGTATCCTTCGTTTGTGCCGGACCCCGAAAAGCTCATTCTCGGTAAACACCGCATAGCCCTCCGCTCTCGCCACCCAGCCGCCTGAAAGGTGAGCGTCCACCAACTTGAAGCGCTCAAGGTGATGCGAGAGGTAGGACTCCCCATGCTCTGGGTCTGTCGCAAAAAGAAGCTCAAGACCCTGGACTGAGAGCTCTGCAAGTTCCTCGAAATGCCCCAGAACCTTTCCGGCAGGCGCGAATCCGAAGTCGAACTCTCCGGCCTTGTCGGTAAGAAGCAGCCGGGGGCAGGTCTCAGGCAGAGCCGAAACCGTCAGGGTATTTTTTAGATACTTTCTGAGCGTTGGACCCTGGCTATCGGGCGGCTTGTTGGATACGATCTCTACCGAGAAAAGCTTCTCATGCGAACGCTGGGTCAGTGGGTCGAAGCGTCGCAGGGAAACAACCCTGTCGCCCTCGAACTCTATGCGTACCGGCTCGGACCAGAGCGGGGAGAAGACATCCAGAATCCCTCCCCTTTGCGCAAACTCCGCAGGCTCGGTCACCAGACTCTCGCGCTCGAACCCGTTGTCTGCAAGCCATTCTAGAGCCGCCTCGAGCTCCACCTCGCCCGAAGGTTCGAAATAAAGCGAGGCGCGGTCATCTTCCCAACCCATGCTTTGCTCGGACAGCTCTGCAGGGCATAGGATCAGTCTCGGCGCGCCGGAAGGAAGACGTAACAGGTTGAGGCTCTCGATCCTGCGGATCGCCACTATTCCTGCACGATCAATCCCCTCCAGATCGAGGAGCAGGCGTTGAACATCGTCTTCATTCTTCGCCAGGTATAGTATCTGGCTCCCGCTCTCCCGAAGTGCTCTAAGAAAGAAGGCACACAGTCCTCCGGGCAGTCCTGAAACCGAGCGAGGCAGCTCGGATAAATCAAAGAAGCGAATCAACGCATCGGATTCAAGAAAGCGCTCATAGAGGTCTTTTTTATCAAGGTGTTCACCCATGAAGGGTTGATTGTAGGGATTATGGCTGGAATGTCAAAGGCACGACGTTCCTCAAAAATAATCTATTCGAAGTGTATCGGTTTAGTCAGACAGACAACGGCTCGGAGTTTATCAACGCTTATTTACCCCACAATCCCACTTCGCTACTTTGCGGGGACCCCGAATGCGGCTAACGGAACGAAGTACAGTCAAACGCTCTGCGAACATTTGTCCGAAGGACAAAGGGAGCATGAAATAACCCTAATCTCAATTCAGAAAGATCTATTGAAAGACGGGGTTGACAGAGGTGCCAAGCCGAGTAGGATGAGGAAACGAAGGAGGTCTTAATGAATATAAAAAGGATTCTTCTCATCCTCTTCATCGCCCTGGCCCTGGCGGGCTGCGGACTCGTTGACCAACTCGAAAAGGGTGTAGCCCGCAAGGCTTCACGCATCACCTCGGTTGTGGCCACTGACACCGTATCAAAGGAATTCGCGATAGTGGATATAGAGTACGTGTTTACCGGGACCGGGATAAGCGCCGACAAGGTGGTATTCAGCAGGGAGGGTTCGGACCGCCAGGACACATTGAATATCGTTCTGGCAGGAACCATCTACACCGATTTAGACACCCTTTCTTCTAACACAACTTACACCTATAAGATGTGGGTGATCGACGGCGGCGAGATGAAAGAGTACGACGAAGTGGAACTCACCACCCTGCCCGCTATAGAGGTAACCTCCCCAGACCTGGCGGTATCCGGCGACCTCACCGTGACCTGGAAGAAGATTTCGACACAGGATAAAGACTATCTGAAGTACAAGATCGAGATCTTTCAGGTCAAAGCGGAAGATCTGACCGATATAGACGGCCTGATCGCCCTCACGGATCCGCTTGAACCTGTCGTGGAAGTTGAACTTGCTGAACCGGATACCGAAGGTGAATATACGTTCAGCGCGGCAAACTATGATCTTCCCGGAGGCTACGCGGTTAAGGTATCCACCTCCAGCTTCTTTGGTTCGCTTGTAGATAAATCATCAACCATAAAGGCTTTTGTCTGGAGCGAGTAGTTTCCGACAATCAGTGTACAAGGCCGGCGGCATTCTCACCGGCCTTTTTTTCAGTTTATCCGGATCGAACCGTCTGAGATTTCTTCTTGCGGGCGGCAACCAGTGAGAGCACAACTGCCAATCCAACCAGTCCCAGAGCAACAATCGTGATCCATGCCCCCGCGGTTACATACGGCGAGCGGAATCGGAAGACTACCTCGTGTCTGCCCGGCTCTAACGTGACCGCGCGCAGGGTGTAGTCGGCACGGTAGACCTTGCGCTCGACCCCGTCAACCCACGCCCTGTAGTAAGGATACCAGTTTTCGGATAAGACCAACACAGCCGGTCGTTTAACGTCCGCAGTCAGCTCGATCACGTTCGGTTCGTATCTTGTGATCTGAACCTGGCCTGGAGAGGTTGTATCTGATGGATCCACCGATCCTTGCCAGTCTTGGGGTTCTTCCTCGAGTATCACCGTCCGGTGCGGATCGAAATCCGGTCTCTTCATCCTTTGAAGGATCGCCTCGTCGTCAGCTATCACCTCAACCTCGGTAGCGAGCCAGGCGCGGTAGTGCGGTGCGGTGTTGCGGTAGATTACGTAGCGCTGACCGGCGAATACCGGCCTGAACGAGCTCGTGGTCGTATCAAGCCAGGGTGCAAGGTCGGAATAGATCGCGTAAAGGGTTTGCTGATCCTGCGGTGAAAGCCGCTCGAAATCCTCCGGGCCGGGCAGCCTTAATCCTATCAGATATTTTACGTCCAGCGCGGCAAGGAACGCAGGATACCTCAAGTTTTGCGCGTCGCGGAACATGATGGTGCCGGGCGAGCCGATGAACTCCTGGTAGCGAGCAAGCTGGTTGCCGTGATACCCGCCCAGTGACTGGATGCGGTGCAGCATCAGGTAGGAATCCCTGCGGTAAAGGTCCTGCCCTCTGAACTGTAGCGGGAAGACCCGGTATACCCCAGGGTCTCTCTTGAGAAAACTCACCACCTCGTCAGGCACGTAGAGCTGTTGGGCTGAGACTGGGTTGCCTGCCTGATCCCTTACTATCTTTACGAAGTGTCTGTCCACCAGCCAGAGATCGAGGAATAGAACCGCACCCAGTCCGAGTGTCCACAGCCATTTGAGTTTTGGCAGGCGGCGCCATAGGAAGATCATCAACCATCCTGCCGCCAGAAACAGAAACGCAAGCCAGAAGCCGCCCGAGGCGTTGGTGATGTTGGCACGCATGCGGGAAAGCAAAGCACCGGCTCGCGCACCGCCCTGTGCCTTGATAAGGCCTCCTTTTGCGAGAGCTTCCGCGAAGTTGCCGAAACCTTGTGGCGCTGCGGTGGACCACAACGCGAGTATGAACACCAATCCTGCAAGCACCGCGAATACGATGGTAAGGGTATCTCTCTTTTTGCCCTTCTTTCTTTCGATCCGGGGGTCGGGGGAAAGCGTTTGCTCGAGCCCAAGCGAGGCGATCACTATAATCGAGAAGGTCACGGTAAAAAATATCATAGCAGGGGCGCGGAAGCTCTTCACCAAAGGAAGCACGTAGTAGGGGATGTAGTAGAAAGGGGTGTTGCCGCCAAGGGCCATCAATAATCCAAAGATCCCGAATCCTGCAAAGAACTTTGTCTCCCTTCTTCGCCAGGCAAGGATCAATCCCACTATCAGGAGCGCCACTATAATTATCCCGAAGTACTCTGCGTGCTGCTTGAACGCGTTGGCTCCCCAGTAGTTCTGAAGTATCCCGGAGAAACGAGGGTTGAAGAGATCAATAAGCTCCGTCCTGGGCAGGGACCACGAGGTGGCAAAATCCCAGCCGCGTCCGCCTCCGGCACGGGGAGAGAACCCGAGGTAGCTGATTCCTGGAAGCATCTGCGCCGCAGAGATGGCGATTCCCACAGCTGCCGACCCTGCGGATAAGAGAAACGGTTTGAGCACGGGTTTTGCCTTCTTGTGGTCCTTGTATGCAAGATACATCTGATAGAGCACGTAGAAGCCGCAGATAAGGAAGGCGTAGTACATCATCTGCACGTTGGGACTGATGAGACCCAGGCCGAACACGAAACCAAGCAGGGCAAAGTCAAGCAGTTTTCCGAGCCTGAATCCTCGGTGGATAAAAAACATAGCCCAGGGCAGAAGCGATGTAACCACCACCTTGCTGTCGTGCCCTGCCAGAACGTAGGATACGATCACCCCGGTGAACATGTAAGCCATCGCTCCCAGGAAAGCGGTGGCCGTTTTAAGCTTGAGCTCTTTGAGATAGAGAAGCATCCCGGCGCCGGCCACAATGATGTGGAGCACAAAAACCAAAGCCATCACCTTGCCGATGGAGAAGATGAAGCGTAGCAGCATCGTAATATAAAAGGCGTCGCCGTGCATTGCGTCCACGTAGGGCAGGCCGCCGAA
>JAYELY010000005.1:0-6340 GCA_034717795.1 Caldifarciminota bacterium | reverse complement strand
TATGGAACCCACCCTTCGTTCAGAGCGTAGTCGGCGGCTCCGCAGGCGGTGATGGGACCGATACAAAGATTGTTGCCCGTGTCGGGTCATCCAAACTCACCCTTGAGGATTACCAGACCCTTGTTACCCTCTACGTTCCGCCTGAGAGCCGTAACCAGGTTGATCCAATGGAGATCATAAACGCCTGGATAGAGCAGGAGATAGTGTACCGGGAAGCTAAACGGATGGGGCTTGAGAAGAAGGATACTGTTCGTGTAGCCCTTGATCAGCTCAAATTCGCCTACGGGATGAATCGTAAGCAACTTTTGACTCAGGCATGGCTGGCTGAGGCGAGTAAGAACATAACGGTCCCTCAAGGTGAGCTTATGGCCTACTTCGACGCCCACAAGGAGGAGTTCCTATACGAGGTGAAGGTCTCTCAGATTGTGGTCGCCGATCCTGGGGTTGCCTCTCAGATTCACCAGCAGCTTAAGGGCGGTGCCGACTTCCGTACACTGGCCGAGCAGCATACGCTTGATCCGCTCAAAGGCGAGCCTAGTTCCTACATCCCCAGGGGATCGGGGCTTCTCACGTTGGCGATGGAGGACGCTGTCTTTGCGCTTGACCCCGGAGAATTTACCGAGCCCTTCATTACCCCTCAGGGCCTCACCATGATCTTCAAGCTCCTAGATAAACGAAAGGTCCGCAATCAAATAGCGTTCGATGAGGTAGCCTCCTACCTTCAGGCTATGCTTTCCAATGAACGGGCTGAGAGAAGTGTTTTACAAAAGGTTGATTCCCTCAGGAACGCGGCACAGTCCGAGATCGAGATCCGTGTAGAGAATCTCTTTTACTAATGGTGCTGTGGCGTTTCTACTGACCTTACTGTTGGTGGGAGGGTTCGCTGACCGGGTGGTGGGCGCGGTAGACGCCGAGCCCATCCTTTCAAGCGAAGTTGAAGCGATGGTGACCCTTGTCAGGCTTGAGACCCCATTCCCGGAAGCAATTGAAGATTCGCTAAGACTGGTATTGCTTGATCGCCTTATCGCCCAGAAGCTTATCTTTAAGAAGGCCGCACTTGACTCGACGATAGAGATTGACCGCGAGGAGATAGCCCAAAGCGTCGAGCGTCAATTGCAAGCCTTTTACGAACAGCTTGATTCATTCCCCGAGACTCGAGCCGAGTTACAAGAGGCCGGGTTGACTCATGATCGCCTGCGCCAGTTGCTTATGAATCAGGGGCGGTTTCAGGCTATTATCCAGCAGATGTTTGCCTCACGTGGTAAGATACAACCCTACGTCTCGCCTAACGAGGTCAGGGAATACTACGAGCGGCACAAGGATTCCATAGCGGTGGTTCCCGGCTACATCAGTATGGCTTACATCGCCTTCAGCATAAGACCTTCGGCGGCAGAGCAGGCCCGCATAGAAAGAAAGATTATGGAGATCCTCGATATCCTCTCCCGTGGCGGCGAGTTTGATGTCCTGGCCGAATCGTTCTCAGAGGATCCCCGCACCCGATCGCGAGGTGGCTCGCTAGGCTGGGTAAAGCGTGGGGATCTTTTGCCCGAGATAGATTCGGTTATCTTCTCACTGCCTGCAGGTCGTGTTTCGCCTCCGGTTCCCTCCCGCGAGGGTTACCACCTTTTTCTCGTTGAAGCCCGTTCAGGGGATAAGGTCTATGTACGACACATTCTCTTCAAACAGCACGTAACCAGGCAAGATACCCTTCGGGTTCTCGAACTTGCGGACAAGATAAGGGAGGAGATAGTTTCAGGCGAGCTGACCTTTGCCGAGGCGGCACGAACCTACTCCGAGGACTTTACCACAAGCGAACAGGGCGGCTTTATTGGTGAGGTTCCGTTGGCCGCCCTTACCCCGCCGTTTGATTCGGTTGCCGCAATTATTGACTCGGGGCAGGTAAGCAAACCGTTCGTCTCGGATATGGGTGTGCACCTTCTATATGCTGAGGACAAGCGTGAGGAGAGCGTGCTTTCCTTTGATGAGATGCAGGTCCAGATTCGTAACTACCTTGCTGCGTTAAAGCAGGAGGAGTGGCTTGAGGATTTGATTGCCGAGGCTCAAGAGGAGTTCTATGTCGAAAAAAGGTTCTAAGTCGTCCTTGTCCGTAGGTGCGATAGGCACGGAGGAGTTGCGCCGGCTGGTAAAAGTTACCGGCAAGCTGCTTTCCACCATAGATTTCGATCGTCTTCTTGAGATTATCCTGGAATCGGCCAAATCCCTGACCCAATCAGGTGCTTCATCCCTTTTGCTTCTCGACGAGAAGGTGGGTAAGCTGCGTTTTGCGGTGGTCACTGGGGAGGCCAAGGATTCGCTGGCGCCGCTGTACGTTCCACTGGGTGAGGAGAGCATAGCTGGTTACGTGGCCCTGCACGGCGAACCCCTGGTGGTGAACGACGTAAAGAAGGACGGTCGCTGGTATTCAGGAGTAGATGAGGTCACTTCCTTTGAGACTCGTTCGATCCTCGGCGTGCCGTTGAAGCTTGAAGATCGTACTGTAGGGGTCATTGAAGTGCTCAACAAAGAGGGGGGAGCCGAGTTCACGAAAGAAGATATAAAGCTCCTTGAGCTTCTCGCCGGTCAGGCGGTTCAGGTTCTGCACAACGCCCAGGAGTACATGGAGCTTCGAGCCTCCAAGCAGGCGATCGAGGCGGCACAGGAACTGAGATACCGGATCGTCGGACGAGATTCAAAGCTAATGGAGGCGATTGATCTTGCAAAGCGAGTGGCGTCCTCGAACACAACGGTCATAATAACAGGGGAAAGCGGAACGGGCAAGGAGCTCCTGGCACGCTACATACACCTGGGGAGCCCGCGTAGGGACGGTCCTTTCCTGGTGATCAACTGCGCAGCCATACCTACAACACTTATTGAATCGGAGCTCTTCGGCTACGAGAAGGGTGCGTTTACCGGAGCTACCTCCCGCAAGGAGGGTAAGTTCGAGCAGGCTCACAAAGGAACACTCTTTCTTGACGAGATCGGAGACCTTGGGCTTGAAACCCAGGTCAAGATGTTGCGTTTCCTCGAGGATAAGGAGTTCGAGCGTCTGGGAGGCAAGGAGAGGCTGACCGTAGATGTGCGCGTTATCACCGCAACCAACCAGGACCTCGCCGAGCTTATACGCGATAAGAAGTTCCGCGAGGACCTATACTACCGGATCGACGTCTTCCCAATAGACCTTCCGCCTCTCTCGGAACGAAAAGGCGACATACCTCTCCTTGTCGAACACTTTGTTAAACTCTTCAACATGGAGATGACCAAGTGCATTGAGGGGATAGAAGGGGATGCCCTGGCCAAGCTTGATGGATACGACTGGCCCGGCAACGTCCGCGAGCTGAGAAACGTAATTGAACGCGCATTCGTGCTTTCGGCGGGTTCGACGATCCGGGCCGAGGATATTTTTATAGGCAAGGGTCCGCACGAGGAGGAGGAGCGTGCAGATATCTTTGCCGAGGATAAGCCCTGGCTGGATGCGGTGCAGGATTTCAAGAGCCAGTATCTCTATCACACCCTCAAAAAAACAAGGGGCAATCATAAAAGGGCTGCAGAGATGCTTGGGATTCAACCCAGTTACCTCTCGCGGCTCAAGAAGGAGCTTGGCCTTGAGAAGGAGGAGTTCTGAACGAGGGCAGGCGTCTTCTATCCGTATTTGTAGCGCCCAACGAACTGTTCACAGATCTGCGGGAGCGTCCCAGCTGGCTTGTGCCGTTCCTAATCCTGATAGTTGTGGCCGCCTTGGCCAGTGTCTTGCCTCGCCTGTTTCTCCCAGACCAAGTGCTTTTGGATACCATTCAGAAGAATCTGCCAGCCCAGGCCGAGATGTCGCCGGAAGATATGGAAGGATTGCTGAAAATAATGCGTGCTCCGGCCATGCTTGTACTAAACGGCCTTGGAGGTGCGTTTGTTGCAGGATTGGGAACGATCCTCGTCACCCTTTTCTTATGGGGGCTGTTTGCCATCCTGGGAGACAACCCGACATTCTTGAAATCCCTTGCCGTGGTATCTTACACCAGCCTTATCAAGGGCTTGGGCACCGTTTTGGTGATAATCCTTATGTTGATATTGCAACGACAGGAGGTGTACACCTCGCTTGCCGTGCTCCCTTTCCTTGAGCCAAAGACTTACTTTTACAATCTCGCCGCCCAGGTGGATTTCTTCACCGTGTGGCGTTTAATCGTGATGGGATTTGGTTTCGCAATCGTTTTGAACACCTCTAAGGTCAAGAGCTATCTTTCTGTGTTTGTCCCGTGGATACTATTATCCGTGGTGCTGGCGGCGGTGATGATGTCTCTTTCGAGATTCGGCCTTGGTCGGTGATCTGTTCTGATGTCTTAATCCTGGGCGCAGGCCCTGCCGGATCACAGGCGGCTTATCAGCTATCAGAGGCCGGGTTAAGGGTGGTGGTTCTGGAAAAGACCTCACTTGACCGCGAGAAGCCCTGCGGGGGCGCTATTCAGACCGGCGAGCTTTTAGAGTTCGGAGCCCCACCAGAGAAAATTATCGAACGCAAGATTTCTCAGGCGCGAATCTTTGGACCCGATGGTTCGGCACTTACCATATCCACCCAGCATGAGAACCAATCGGGGATCACCGTAAAACGTTCCGCCTACGACCGCTGGCTTCAGCAGAGAGCGGAAAAGGCTCAGTTCATTGAACACGCCGAGATCGCGGCCCTGCTCAGATCGGGTAACCGCTGGCAGGTTATAGCTAACACCCCGCAAGAACAAATCAGCATCGAAGCTTACCTTCTCATCCACGCCGCAGGCGGCAACGCGTCCTTACTCGAGCAAAAGCTGGGACTCGAACCGCTCTCATATCAAGGCATGGGCATCACCTGCCAGTTCTGGCTCTCCTCGGATAAGGAAACCCTCGACCAGGCGTTCGGCAACTCCATCGAGTTCCACTTCGTCCCCTCACGCATCCCGGAGGGCTACTTCTGGCTCTTCCCAAAGCGCGATATACTAGTGGCCGGTGTGGGCACTCTCATGGACGTGATAGGGGGACGAAAGCTTTCCCTCAAGGTTGAGCTGGAAGAGTTTCTTAAGGAACAGTTTCCTCGCCTCGGACTGTCCCACTCCGCACCCCGTATCCGCCTGGACGGTGGCAAGGTGCCGATGAAGCTCAGAAACCCTATCCACGGAGACGGCCTTTTAGTCATCGGCGATGCCGCTGGTGTGGGTTCAATCATCCACGGCGGCGGCATCTACCAGGCGCGAAAGACCGCGATGTTCGCGGCGGAGGCGGCCCAGCGCTATCTTGACGGTGATAAGAACGCGCTCTCCGACTACCAGGAGCAGGTACACTCCTACTTCACCGAGCACGAACGCAGATGGGACAGGCGTCTTAAGCCTTTTCTCACTGACGAGCACCTGGTACGTTTGATTCTGGAAAGGGGTAAGGACGAGGCCTCCATTCGTGAAGGACTGGGTATACTTCTTTCCTCAACCGAGTCTCACCGTCGGGCCTACGAACTTATCGAAGAGGCATCCTTCGCCCTGATTGCGGATGAGCTGGATGAGATAATCCGGGAGGAACGGGAATTGATCAACCGCGAGCTTCGTAAGCTCTTTGCCGGAGACACCGAGCTGCACCGAATGGTGAACGAGGTTCTGCTTCGTGGAGGCAAGCGGCTTCGGGCGGTGCTGGTTCTTATGGTCGGCCAGGCTCTCGGTGCCAAGAGAGAGGAGCTGCTTCCGGTCGCCCTTGCCTACGAGCTGAGCCACACAGCGTCCCTTGTTCACGACGATATCATAGACGGCGGGGAGTGGAGACGTGGGGCAGAGACCCTGCACCGCAAATACGGCGTAGGGCACGCGATTACAGCGGGCGACGCGCTACTCATAAAAGGCTTCCAGATGCTTGCTTCCTATCAAGAGCGCGAAGGCGTGGACAAGGATACCCTGGTTCGACTCATTTCGGTAGGTTGCCGTTCAGGTCTGGAGGCATCGGAGGGCGAGGTGCGCGACATCAACTTCTTGCCAGCCGAGATCGAGGATAAGACGGTAGACGACTACATAGACCTCATACGTCTCAAGACCGGCGCGCTCCTGGAGGCTGCTACGGAGGCGGGTGCGGTTATCGCCAAGGCATCCGATGATGCCACCACCGCCATGCGCGAGTTCGGCAGGGACCTGGGTATTGCGTTCCAGATATACGACGACGCCAAGGATCTGCTTGCCTCCTCCACGGTGAGTCTCAAATCCCGGTTCACCGACATCAAGAAGGGCAAGCTTACGGCCCAGCTCATCCACACCGTTCACGCGGCGTCCACTGACGATCGAGCCCGGCTCCTGCACCTTTTGTCTCTGGGAACCTCGGACGGCGCGGAGGAGATTTTAGA
>JAYELY010000004.1:0-6369 GCA_034717795.1 Caldifarciminota bacterium | reverse complement strand
TTCCATCTCCCATATGATCCTAAGCTGGTTCCCCACGCCAGGGAATTAAGAAAACACATGACCAAACCTGAACGAAAGCTTTGGTTCGACTATCTTCGTAAATTCAAACATCGAGTCCTGCGTCAATGCCCTATTGACAATTACATCGTTGATTTTTACTGTCCTGCATTGAAGCTGGTTATTGAGATTGACGGTGAATCTCACTTTACAGAAGAAGGCAAACAATACGACGAGGAACGCACGCCAGTATTGGAAGGGTATGGGTTAAGGATTATAAGATTCTTGAATACAGAGGTTGTGAATAATATGGATGGAGTCTGCATAAGAATAGAGGAAATAGCAGAAGTTCTCGAGAATACTCTCTATGACTAATCCCTCCGTCCTTCGGACACCCCCCTTGATGGATCCCTCCGCCCTTCGGGCACCTCCCTTGAAAAGGGAGGCTTCCTAACATGTCTCCCTTTTTAAGGGGAATAAAGGGGGATCAAAAACGACCTTTATTCCCAATGACGCAGATATGGATTTGAACTCTGTGCACTATGCGGATAAATTCCTGAGCTCCGTTACGGGTTGACATCAGTCTACTTCGCGTTAAACTCTGGTGATGAAACGCATAACTTTAACCATCCTTTTCATCGCCGGGGTCGCGACGGCTCTGGAGGTGGGTCAGACAGGGCTGAATCACCTGCGCATTCAGCCGGACGCCAGAAGCCAGGGGATGGGCGGTGTCTCATTAGGAGTAGCAAACAACCCGCAGGCCTTCTTCGCCAACCCGGCAGGGCTTCCAGCCGAGGGCATGTTCTTGGCCGCAAACTATCTCCCCTATCCTGCTGGAATACACATAGGATCGGTGATATTCAAACCAGCGTCCTCAGGCTCGTTAAGATTCGCAGCCGGAGCCTTCTACCTGAACTCAGGGCAAATGACAAAGACAAGCCCAACCAACGAGGACCTGGGCAGTTTCGGTTATCATGTGATCAACCTTGGCGGGACCGCGGCTTATTCGATCATTGAAAATCTGAGTGCGGGAGCCAGCCTGAAGGCGCATCTTGCCGCGGCTGACTCAAACACCCAGATAGGAGCCGCTGCTGATGTTGGACTGATGTATACCGATCTTCTGCCCGGCCTTGCCATGGGCGTTGCGTTGCAGAACGCCGCATACGAGATAACACCGTTCGTGGAAAAGCGCTCCAAGATGCCCTTGGGCATCGGCGGCGGCGTTAGCTACGCGGGTGTAAAGAATCTTCTTCTGGGTCTGGACGTATCCAAGCCGCTGGACGCTCCTCTTATCGTGCGCGGCGGGGTGGAGTTCTTGCCCATAGACCTTCTCGCACTTCGTGCAGGCTACTCAACCCAGGGCTCGGCATGGAAGACAGGGGAAGGCGCTGACATCCTTGCCGGATTCTCGCTGGGGCTGGGAATACACGATCTGGCAGGGGTATCTGTTGACTACGCGATAACCCCTGGACTTGACATCGGATTGTTCCACCGCATATCCATCTCATACCGGTTCTGATGAAGAGACAGTTCATAGAAAACCTGCGCTCCGGCGACGATGTAGATGACGTCTTCTACGTAGCCGAAAAGGAGACCCGGAAGACACGCGATGGCAAGGATTTCATCATCTTCCAGCTTCGCGACCGAACCGGCATCTTAAAAGCAATCATATTTGAGCCTACATCTTCAAGCAATCTTCCCAAAGGCGTCTTTGCCTGTGTGCGAGGCCGTCTCTCAGAGTACAACGGACGTATTAACCTGAAGATAGATGGGATTCGGCAGATAAAGGAAGCGGAGATAGACTACACCGACTTCCTGCCGAAGACCGCGAGGGACGTTGAAGCCTGCTACCTCAAGCTTCGTGAGACCGCAAATCGGCTGCGTGCTCCGCTTACAGCGCTCCTAACCGCCTTCTACGACAACTCCGCGTTCGAACGTCAGTTCAAACTCGCCCCGGCAGGGGTGCGCGCTCACCACGCCTATCTAGGCGGGTTGTGCGTCCATACGTACGACATGCTCACCGCAGCCGAAGCGCTCTGTGAACTGAATTCGGATCTGGACAAGGATTTGCTTCTCGCAGGGGTGCTCCTGCACGACATAGGCAAGATACGCGAGTACGAATACACGCGCACCATAGACAACACCGACGAGGGCAAACTCTTAGGACACATCGTGATAGGAACAAGGATGATCGAGCGCGAGATAGAACGCATCCCTCGCTTCCCTGAAAAGCTTGCATGCAAGCTCTTACACATGGTTATCAGTCATCACGGGTTCATGGAGTACGGCTCGCCTCGCAGGCCGCTGTTCCTGGAAGCAGAGATTCTGCACCAGCTTGACAACCTCGACTCCAAGCATGCGATGTATGATGAGGTTGCGGCTCGCAGCAACGCGGGCGAGCGGTGGAGCGAGTACCACCCATACCTGGAACACGACACCTACCTTGACCGCGACGTGTGACCCGCAACACCCGTAACACCCGCACCCCTTTACCCGATGTGGGCACAAGTTGGGCATTCTCATAATTATGGTGTGTTACGGTCGGAGCTTACGCTCCGCTCACAAGGAAATAACACCCGTACCCCTTCGGGGCATTCTCATAACTTCATGGGGCTAACGCCCCTTAATCAAGGAAATAACACCCGCACCCGTAACACCCGTAACACCCCCGTAACACTGAAGCGTTTCTTCCGACGCTACGTGAGACCCGAACTTTAAGGATAATGTATGAACCGGCAACTTGAAAAATTCCTCACAAGCAAAGGAATCATGCTCTTGGCGGATCAACGGGATAAGCTCAAGCGATACAAAGAGCTGATCCTTGATGCCTCCAAAAGCATCAATCTGGTCTCTCGAGGAGATCTTTCTCGTCTTGAGGAGCTGCACTTCGCCGACTCGCTCGCCCCGGTAAATATGATTCCTGCAGATTCCAAATTAGCGGACTGGGGCTCGGGTGCAGGGCTTCCCGGCATCCCACTGGCCATTGCAAGGCCCGATCTCGAGGTGATGCTTGTGGAATCCAGACAGAAGAAGGCGGCCTTTCTAATACGCGTCAAGAGGGAACTTGCTCTTGAGAACGTATCTGTATTCCCTGATCGAGGCGAGAATCTAGAAAAGCGTTTTGATCTTATCGCCGTCAGAGCAATAGGAACGATTATTGAGGTCTTACCGATAGTAGTTGATCATCTTGAAGAGAAAGGCGGTGTTCTCTTCTACAAGGGACCTGGAGGCAGGGCTGAGCTGGATGCGGCGGATTTGCTGATCGAGCGCTACGGGCTGAAGTCGCGGATGGAGAGTCTGGTGCTCCCTTGCGGCGAGGGACGAACCTACATCCTTCTTAAAAGGGGTCCCCAAACACTTGCGAAGCAAGCGTTTGGGGGTAAAAAAAAAGAGGCCGGTTTAGCCGGCCCCTTTTAATCCCTAAATCTCCTCTAATCCAGAACGGTTGCGATGTAGGCGGTCACGGTCGAGCCGATGGGAACCACGCTGCCCGCCTTCGGGCTTTGATAGTAGAGCGTGCCCTCGTAGTACTCGGTGCTTACCCTGTAGACGAACTTCGCCTCCAGGCCTGCCTCTTCTATCTTCTTCTGCGCCGCGCTCTTGCCCATGCGAATCACGTTGGGAACCACGGCTGTCTTGGGCGGTTCAGGACCCATACTCACTTTTAGATTCACGGTGGCGCCCTTCTGGACCATCATGCCCGGGGAAGGATCCGATGATACCACAAAGTCCTTGGGAATCTCTTCGGAGTATACCTCCTCCTCGTCAACCTCAAGTCCCAGCTTGTTCAGCTTGGCGCGTGCCGCACTCGCAGCAACATTCTCAAGAGCAGGAACTTCAACCATGACTAAACCCTTGGAGATCCAAACCTTTACAGAGGAGCCCCGCTTGACCTCAGAAAGAGGAAGAGGCTCCTGCTTGGCTATAAGCCCTTTCTCTACCTCGTCAGACTCAATCTCGTCCACCACATAGATCAAAAGCCCTCTCTTCTCAGTGGAGACCTTCGCGTTCTCAACGGTAGATTTGGTCAGATCAGGAATTTCAACGGTTCGCCTCAGGGCATCGCATCCAATGACGGTCAAACCCATGAACACAATCGCAAGTAGTGCACAGATAGCACTCTTCTTCATTATGGTCCTCCTTCTTTACCTTAAATCAGCTTATGTCAGGAATTTTACCCCATTATGCTTGACTGTCAAGGGGGGCTGTGCCTCATTAAAATCAACACGAACTTGACTGGTTGCCTCACGTAAGAATCTACCCCAAACTCCAAAGTTGTATGGGCGACGCCTGCGTCGCCCCTGCATATTCTGCATAGACTGTAGTGGCCAAAAACCCGGCAAAGACATAAAGCCGAGATGAGGTTGGACATTCAACCGATTTGCTCCGTAAACGTCGCCATTCGGAACTCCGTCACCGTCGTCCTTCAGCCATGTGGATTCTTATATGAGGCAACAGGGGGAGTAACCGTTAATGCTCCTTTTGACCCAGCTGGTTCAAAAGATCGCAATGAATTAAAAAACCCGTCTCCGGTTAGAATATCAATTTGGGGTCCCCACGAAGTTACCCTGTAACTTCGTGGGGTGTCATACGTATCTCAGCATCTCATCCAGCGCTCTCTTGGCCCTGGAAGCGATCTCCGGCTCCACCTCTATCTGGTACTGATCGTTTTGTAACGCTTCCAAAACGTGCTTGAGCCTTATCTTCTTCATGTTCTTGCAGACCTTGGGCGCGCCGAGCGAGTAGAACTCCTTTGAAGGATTCTCCTTCTTCAGACGGTAGATGAGCCCCTCTTCGGTTCCCACGATGAAGCGCTTGCGATCGGATTTTTTGGCAAGCCTCACCATCCCGTTGGTTGAGGCGACCTCGTCAATCAGATCAATAACCTCAGGATCGCATTCCGGGTGAACCATGATGAGCGCATCCGGATAGCGCTCGCGAACGGCCTTGACCTCCTGGACTTTGAACCGCCGGTGCACTGGACAGAATCCTGCCCACGGGATTATCTTCTTCATGGTAAATCGCTGGACCCAGGATGCAAGGTTGCAGTCCGGAACGAAGATTATCTCGGAGGCGTCAATACCTTCCACCACCTTGAGAGCGTTGGCCGAGGTGCAACACACGTCGACCTCGGCTTTGATGTCCGCGTTGGTGTTTACGTATGCGACCACTTTGGCATTCGGATGCTCGGCCTTCAGCTTGCGCAGACCTTCTATATCCACCATGTCGGCCATGGGGCAGCCCGCATCTGGGTGGGGCAGAAGAACCATCTTGTCCGGGGAAAGGATCTTGGCGGTCTCGGCCATGAAACGCACACCACAGAAGACGATAATCGGATGCGTGGCCTTGGCAGAACGCCGGGCCAGATCGAGCGAATCGCCCAGAAAATCGGCAAGGTCCTGGATTGGGGGTGTTTGGTAGTTGTGAACCAACAAAAGCGCCTGCCTCTCACGAGCCAGCTGTCTGATCTCAAGAGACATCGCCTCAGTACTTAACTCCTTAATAGCAACAGCATCAGCCATAACGTAACTATAACAGTGAGGATGCGAATGTCAACTCGAAGAACAAGGGTAATGTTGACAAAACCCCGATTAGGTGTAGGTTAGTATCCAAGGAGACGCACATGGCAAAACCTTCCGCACTCCAGAAACATCTGAGGAATCAGTACCTGCCCATATTCCAGAAGATGATGGGAATGTCACCGGCACAGGCGAAGCGAACCTTCAAGGACCTGTTCGCAAAGGTAACCGAAGAAGCAAGGAAAGAAGATACCCTGAACCTGCCGCCTGACCTTGGAGACCGGCTCCTGGAAAAACAGGCAGAAGATAAAAAGGTCAGGGAGTTATTGGCTAAGAAAAGACACGAGGGTGTTCGGGATGAAGACATCCGCTGGTGGTGGAACATGCACGATCTTGAGCGCAGGATGATTTCCAAGGTGGACGAGGTTTTCATCTACGCACTCTTTTTGAAGTTCACCAAGGAGGATGGACTAACTCACGAAGAGGCGAACAAAAAGGTTTGGGAGATCCGCCCCATGTTCGGCAACCCAGAAGATACCAGCTACGCCAAAGGGAAAGACAGGCCCCTGCCCGACGAACTTCGCCAAAGGGTCAATACCTACATGACCAGAAGAGTGCAGAAAGACCCTGAAGGGCTTAAGAAGGACGCCGAGGCCTGCTCATCATTCAACGCCTTTGCGAGAAAAGAGATTCAGGCTGCAAGGCTGTAGCCCACTGTCATTGCAAGGTCTCGGAGAGACCGAAGCTCCGTAGGGCGACGGACACGGAGCAATCTCATAATATCTGACCCGCGTTGATCTGAGACGGCATTTGATCAGCTTCGATCAGGATATATGGGTGATTTACACTTAGA
>JAYELY010000003.1:4392-6381 GCA_034717795.1 Caldifarciminota bacterium | reverse complement strand
GGTTAGTTCTTATTATGGGGCGTGCCGATAACCGTTAAACCTTTTCGCCTCTTACGTGTCTAACAGGTGATGAGGAGATGCAAGATCATGAGGTTATCGAGCGAGTCAAGAAAGGCGAGAGCGACCTTTTTGAGGTCCTGGTGCGGCGCTACGAGGCAAGGCTTTACGCCCTGGCGTGGAGGATGCTTCACAACCGTGCCGACTCCGAGGATGCGGTCCAGGAGTCGTTCGTGAAGGCCTACCGATCTCTTAAACGTTTCCGGGGCGAGGCACGCTTCTCAACCTGGCTCTACCGAATCGCCCTCAACCATATCCTCAACAAGTTACGCAAAGGCTCCCGATTGCGCAGGGCCGATCTTGATCTTGACAGGATGGAAAGTCGCTTGAGTCCTACGCAAGCTTCGCGTCAATGGGAACTGCAGGTTGCGGTGGCGCGTGCCGTAGACGAACTTCCGCCTCGTCAGCGCGCGATCTTCCACATGCGATACGAGGAAGAACGCCCTCACGCGGAGATTGCCGAAATCCTCGGCATCTCCGAAGGAGCGGTCAAGGCGAACTACCATCACGCGGTCACCAAACTCCGCGAAAGTCTTGAAGGATTTGTTACCGGCAGCGGCTCATGAGCACCGATTCGTTCCGCGAAAAGCTTGTTCGTTATCTTGACGGCGATCTTGACGATGCAGAACGCTCGGAGTTGGAAAAACATCTTAAAAAGTGTCACGGGTGTTGCAAGGAGCTCCAGGCGCTTAAGGCTACCCTTGTCCTTACCTCCGCGGATGCGCCGCCCCGATTTTCCGGAATCGAATGGAAGACCTTTGCCCCTCGCCGCGTCAGATGGTGGCGCTGGGTATGGGTGCCTGCGGCAGCCGCAGCGGTGCTCCTTGCGATCATCTTTGGAGGGGACGCGGTCCTGAAACACGAGGTTAAAGTCCAGGAGAACTGGGTGGTGGTCGAAGGAGACAGCCTTTCCGCCGATGAAGGCATGGAGCTTGCCTTACTGCTTGTCGCAGCGGATGATGAGTTGATGCAAGGTCTGGAAAGCTATGAGGAGACGATTTCTGCCGATGTCTACAGCGAGATTGACGAGTTAACCGAGGAGGAGGAAGCCGCCTTCATGGGGCTTCTTGAGGAGAAGTTACAGGAGATGGAAAGGAGCTAATGGTGAGACGTTTATTGGTATTGACGGCTTTAGCGGTTGCTGCGGCGTCAGCTCAGCCGAGGCATGGGGCGGGTGAGATGCCTGGCTCGGAAAGGGCCATGGAGATGATTCGAGCCATGCGAATCGTGCGAATGAGGGAGCGGTTGAACCTGAGCGAGGATCAGGTGGCCGCGTTGCTGTCCAGGTTGAGCCGGTGCGATTCACTCATGATAAGCCACCGCAAGGCACAGGCCGAAGACTTCAACCTGCTCAAAGAAGAGCTTGCAAAACGAAAACCAAGCGAGTCCAAACTCAAAGAAATAATGGATCGCCTGAAGAAAAGGGAAGCAGAACACCATGAACAGATGAGGAAACTGAGGGACGAGATGTTTGACGTGCTCACGGTCGAGCAGCAGGCACGATTCGTTATCTTTGAGGTTGAGTTTGAGCGCGAAATCCGGGGGTTCATAAAAAGGATAAGAGAAGGACATGGGATGGAGGAGCGGTAAACAACTAACCATGGAGGAAACGATGAAAAAGCTACTTATGCTTCTTCCCATAGCCGCATTGATCTTTGCGGCGTTTGCAGGATGCTCTAACCCGCCCGATGACGTTGAGGCTATCAAGGAGCTTCTCCTGAACTCCTACTTCACAGGTGCAGGCTCTGACGGCGTTACCGGCTATGAACCAGACAGCTATCAGGGTGGGCAAGGGTTAGCGGGGTTACTTGCCCCCATGCCTGCCGACTTACCGCCCTTCGTTCTCTGGGGTCGTGCTCTTGAACATCTGGACCGCGACGTTGAGGTTTGGGTAGACGGCGACTCGGCCTTTGCGGTGATCACCAACAACCT
>JAYELY010000003.1:0-4292 GCA_034717795.1 Caldifarciminota bacterium | reverse complement strand
TACTTGCCCCCATGCCTGCCGACTTACCGCCCTTCGTTCTCTGGGGTCGTGCTCTTGAACATCTGGACCGCGACGTTGAGGTTTGGGTAGACGGCGACTCGGCCTTTGCGGTGATCACCAACAACCTCGACGGAACGTTTTACGTTTATAACGACTCGACGTTTACTGATACAACTATCCACCAACGCACGATTGCCGACAGCACCTACCGCGAGGTGGTTCTCTCGTGGAAAGGCGGACTCAGAGGCGGATACTGGCGCATAGAGAAGCTCACTCCGGCAGAGTTAACGACCAAGGATGCCGAACATCCTGTGCAGATAGAAAAGATTGTTGTCACGTCCACGTCAGGCGAGAACTTCGAGATCACCGATCCGAAGCACTTTTACGGCCGCGATGATATACCGCGTTTTACTCCCGAGGACACGGTTACGGTTGAGGTATGGATTAAGGATACGGGTGTGGATGCCTGGGTTTACCTGCACCACGGACGTCACTTCCGCAGGGTCTATCGTCACCATCGAAAACCTTTTGAAAAAGAGGATACCTGGAAGTTTACCGGAACCTGGACTACCGCGGATGACAGCATGTTTGGCCAGGATATCACGGTACGCCACGCCGCCATTGACGTTCTTTACTGGGAGACGCTGTGGGGCGATTCCACAGCCGAGTACTCTTCCTACGCCCTCGGAATCCCGTACGTGATAGCCAAAGAAGGCGCAGAGCTGCCAGAGGACGGTCAGGAAAGCAACGAATAAAGATCACCCCATATAGATGGCCCAAGATTTGAGGCTGCGTTTAGGCCGCCGTAATCTTATCGGTGACTCTCAGCTGATAGTAGCGAACGGTAAATGACCTCACCGCGAAGCACCTGCTTCACGTAGCGCCGGGTTTCGTCGTAGGGGATGAGTTCGGTAAACAGCACGTCGTCAGCGGGCAAATAACCAATCCACTTATTGGCCGCGCCCGGCCCTGCGTTGTATGCCGCGATGTAGGCCACCTCGCGGCCATTGAACCTGGCCCGCATCATCGTTAGGAACTCTGAACCCAGCCTGATGCTCACGTTGGGAAGATACAAGGAATCAACCGTCGCCGTGGTGTCCATCCCTCTTGCTGTCGAGTAAAGCAGTTGACATAATCCGTATGCGTTCGCAGGAGACTTTGCACGCGGGTTGAACCAGCTCTCCTGTCTGGTCAAGGCAAGGAATAGGGCCGGATCGTCTGTCTGCTCTCGAATCTGAAACAGATACACAGTGGGATACTGCAAGCGCAGCGCCTCAATGGGTCGTGTCCTTACGCCCCTCTTGCGCGCCTCGACCAGCAGCCTCTCGATCCAGTCTATTGCGATGTTGTCTGCTCCAAGCCCTGAGAACCGTCGTGCCCATTCGAACCTTACCGGCAAGGGCGGGTCTTTTATCGTTTTCAGCTTGCTCGATGCTTCATTGAAGAATCCTGCTTCTGCTAACGCCCACGCTTGTTTCTCGATTATTGAATCCTTGGACGAGATCGCGCAGCTCGTGTCCCCAAGCTGGATGAACCAGTCCACAAGAAGCGGGGTGCGGTCCAGTTTTCCGCGCGCGGTAAGTGAGTAGTAGGAGAAGGGGTCATGCGCATCAAGCTGCGAGAAAAGCATCTGTGCCGAATCAGGCGCAAGCCAGGTGCGGAAGAAGAGCGAGACGTCGGAATCAAGCGGAACAGCTCCTGCCAGGGCTGAGCGCGCTTTCAGCGAATCCCCTTCTGCGAGCCAGAGTACCAGCGCTCGGTGCCCCAGCTCCTCGTCATCAAGCGCCCTTGCCCCCTCTGCCGCCAGTTCAGCCGCCTCAAGGTTCTTGCCCTGCTTTTGCAGTATGGTGGCCATTCGCTCCCATGCCTGCTGGCGATTCGTTTTACTCCTGGATTCCTCGGCGACGCTTGCCAGTATCCTCATGGCATCTTCGGTTTTGCCGCGCTCTATCTCGACCTTTGCAAGCAGGAACCGCGCCTCGTCCGATCTCATATCTTCGAGAAGCTTATACGCCTCGTCGTATCTCGTGAGACGGTAGAGAAGTTGTGCCCGCTCCCACCGGCAGGAGGATCGCGAATACCCCTTGGCCTGGGCCTCCTCGAAGAGGGCAAGCGCCCTTTCCCGATCGATCCCCGCGTAGGCCCTGGCCACAGCGAAGGTCTCATCGGCATCCGCGGGTGTGATCTCCTTGGCCGCCTGTCTTGCCGCGTAAGACAAGGGTGCGGTGCGGATAAGCTTCATCTGTGTCCTGCGCTTCTTCTTTTGATCTCCCACCTCACCATACAGCCGAACCAGAGCGGCCAATCTTTCCGATTCCTTTGGAAGCCGTGCTATCGCTGCGGGAAGGTCGCGCCAGGCCTTGCGCTCGAAGAGCAGCTCGACAAGCAGCCGCTTCTGCGAATTGGACGGATACTTCAAGTTCTGAAGTAGAACGACAGCTGTATTCTTCTTTCCTGCCTCCGCGTAAATCTCTGCGCGTCGGCCTCTGGCAACTTCGCCCAGGATTTTTTCAGCATCGGCATATAGTACTGCGGCAGAGTCAGTAAGTCCCAATCCGGAGGCGGCCTCGGCGCGAAGCAGGGGGGAGGCGTCCTTGATACTCAGTATCCGGTTAAATCGTCCTGCCCGCCAGTAGACCAGACCTTTGTGCGGAAGCGAGTCGAACCACGGCGTCCCGCTTAGCGCCTCGGCCTGAGTAACGCAGCTGTCCCACTCTCTGGCCTGGTAGAAAACCTCATACAGTTTTGCCGAAATCTCGGCGCGTTCCTCGTCGGTCTCCGAAAGCATCCATGCGTGGCGGTAGTAGGGCAGCGCTTCCCAGTAGCGGTTGACGACCATTAGGCTGTCGCCCTTGAGTTCCTGAACCCTGCGAACGTTGGTTGTTCCTTCAGAACCTCTGGGCACGCATCCGAGGAGGAGTAGAATAATAAAGAGGGATGCGATTCCTTTGATGAAGACCGTCGGGGCACGGCCTGCCGTGTCCTCGTTTTTTATCCGCAGATTACGCAGATTATTGGAAAACCATGATTCTCGTAAGTTAAGCAGATACATGTATTATCGCTTGCCAGCAGATTTCGGCTCTGTGCCTAGGTGCCGCTGTGGTAGTTTCAATCTTGTAACCCCTATTTTTCACCCCACACGATCGCTTCGCGCTCGCGCGGGGACCCCGAATTTATACCCCACGACGTTGCTTTGCACCGTCGCGGGGACCCCGAATTACACCCCACGACGTTGCTTTGCATATCCGTGGGGACCCCGGGATGAAACCCTTTCATCTATCTATTCCTACCCCAATTTCGGTATTGATGGGGTGAATGGTGTCGGCTCCTGGCTGGAACCAGGTGCGGTTGTTGCGGGCCGGCTTATCACGAGGATAGGTATCCTTGCCGCCTCCGGTGTCCATGAACAGCCCCAGGCACAGACAGCGGTCTCTGAGTCCTCCTCTGGAGCCGATGTTTGCCAGCCCCAGGGTCGTCCTCGCGGTCACGTTGTAGACGTCATCACCCTCTCTATCCCAGAAGATGCCGATGCCCGAAGCGTTGCCGCCGCCTAAAGATAGGTTCGGGGCGTTGTAGACGTCGTCACCTGCCTCCTCCAGAAGATACCCGACCGTGAAGTCGTGGCCCGCGCCTTGCGCCATGTTTTTGAAGGCGGTGTAGGTGTCATTTCCATTGACGTCGTTCAACACACCAACCGCGAAGTGCGCGCCCGAGCCCTGAACGTACCACACCCCGGAGTAGGTGTCGTTTCCCTCTCTATCGGTAAGCATCCCGACCCCGTACCAGTAGCCGCACCCTTGCGCGAACACCCCGGCGTCGTAGACGTCGTCGCCTGATGCATCAGCAAGCACTCCAACCCCGCCTGCCAAAGATTTGCCGTCGGTAAAGTCGGCTCTCTTGCCGAACCCGAACCCCTGAGCCATCGAGGCGTTGTAGTCCGGGGACTGGGGAGAGGGGAAGGGAACGGTGTCGTTGCGGGCAACGTAGTGATCGTCACCTGCAAGATCCAGAAGCAGGCCGCATCCTTTGGTGAACCCGTAGCCCTGGACGCCGCGTATCCCATGGTATGTATCGTCGCCTGCCGCGTCAACCAGTATCCCTGCTCCGAACGTGCCCGAGCCCTGGCAGTTGGCAAAGCCCTCGTAGTGATCGGTTCCTTCGCGGTCGTACAAAAGCCCCAGGCCGAACAGGCCTGCTCCTTCTCCTGTTCCGTTGGACTCATACGTCTCGTCGCCGCGCCAGTCTATAAGGATGCCGGCACCCAGCACCCCTGCAGCGATCGCCGGATCGTG
>JAYELY010000002.1:0-6422 GCA_034717795.1 Caldifarciminota bacterium | reverse complement strand
GCTGGAACCCGTCTCGCCGCGGCAGAGATGCTCAAAGGCGGAACCACCCTGTTCGCCGACATGTATTTTTTTGAAGACGAGGTTGCGGCCGCTGCCAAGGATACGGGTATCCGTGTCCTTATCGGCGAGGGGGTGCTTGCGTTTCCTACAGCGTCTGCAAAGGAGCCGGATCACGTCTTTACCCGCATCCAAAACCAGGTAGAGAGGTATCGTGATGATGAGCTTGTCTGCGTCCACATCGCGGCGCACTCGACCTATGCCACCTCAGAGAAGCAGCTGCGGCACTGTGCAGACCTTGCCGGAGAGTTCAATCTTCCGATACATATCCACTGCGCAGAGACCGAGAAGGAGGTAAAGGAATCTCTTGCAAGGCACGGCAGAAGCCAGGTTGCCTATCTTGAAAGCCTGGGTCTTCTTGATGCCCGTATCGGCCTGGCGCACATGGTCTGGCCACAGGAGCAGGACTGGAAGCTTCTCAAGCGGGAGAACGTAGCCGTCATCTCCTGCCCCCAGTCCAACCTCAAGCTTGCATCTGGCATCCCGCCTTTGGCCCGATACATTGATGAAGGGATCCGAGTTTCTCTGGGAACCGACGGAGCCGCATCCAACAACAACCTTGATGCGTGGGAGGAGATGAGGCTTGCCGCCTTCCTTGCGAAAGGCAGCAGCCTTGACCCTGCAAAACTCCCGGCCAGACAAGCCCTGCGCATGGTAACCATAGACGCGGCCCGCATCTGGGGGATGGACGAGGGGTTGGGGTCATTGGAACCTGGAAAGAAGGCCGACTTGGTAGTAGTGGATCTTTCCAACCCCCACACCACACCTGCCTACGACATCTACTCCACCCTGGTCTATGCCGCCTGTGCAGCGGACGTGCGGGATGTGTTTGTCGCCGGTCGCAGGGTCGTAAAGGAAGGCCGCATCACCACCTTAGACGAGGAGTCCGTTCTTGCCGAGGCGAACGAGTGGTCTGTGAAGATTAAATCAAGCGATGCCTAAGAAGGTTCTGGTTACAGGCGCGTCAGGTTTTCTGGGTTCGCATATATGCGAGGCTCTGCACGAGGCCGGATACGAGGTCCACGCGCTTATCCGCGAGACAAGCTCAAGACAGTGGCTTGATCACCACTGGCTCACCGTCCATGTCTGTGAACTGGATGATCGCAAGACACTTGCCCGAATCCTAAAGGGAGCGGATGCGGTTATTCACAACGCCGGCGCACTTCCCGGTTCATCCGAAGCAGAGCTCAGACTAGCTAACGTAGAATCTACAAGAATCCTGGCAGAGGAAGCAATAAAAGCCGGTGTCCGTGGATTTGTCTATGCCTCCAGTCGATCCGCAGGGGGCGTCAACACAGGAGGGTTCCTTAAAACCGAGGATGAACCTGACAGCTCAACCGTGAGCTACGGAAAAAGCAAGAAACAGGCCGAGGAGATTCTGTACTCACTTCGCAAGAAGATTCACGCGGTAAGCCTGCGATACTCCCTTATCTACGGACCACGTGACAGGCATCTGCTGCGGCTGTTTAAGATAGTTAATGGATCAATCGTGCCTATCCCTGGATTTAAGCCCATATATGCACCCATGGTGTATGTCGAGGATGCGGCACGCGCAGCGGTTGCGGCGCTGCAGGCACCTGTGGATTCAGGATCGTTCTACTATATCTCAGATGGAGTTGAGTATACGCTTGATTTAATTTATGATTTTATAATGCAGGTGCTGGGGAAGAGCGGGGTGCGGGTTCGGGTACCGCTCTGGGTCGCATCCGTGGCTGCCTGGTGGATGAATGGGGTGATGAGAAAGGAGACTGGGCTCTCGCCCGATTCGGTAAGGGATTTGCGCTCTCGTTATCGCTTGGTATCACCCAAGCGAGCCATACGAGAATTGGGTTGGAGGCCTGAGGTGACGCCTCAGGAGGGATTTGCCGAAACGGTGCGGTGGTACAGGGATCAAGGGTGGTTGAAATGAGCAGGGTCCTTGTCACCGGCGCGTCAGGCTTCCTTGGCTCCCACATCTCGGAAGCGGCGCATGATGCAGGCTACGAGGTCCACGCCCTTATCCGCCAGACCAGCTCAAGACAGTGGCTTGATCATGATTGGCTTACCGTCCATGTCTGTGAACTGGATGATCGCAAGACACTTGCCCGAATCCTAAAGGGAGCAGATGCGGTGATTCACAACGCAGGGGCTACATCGGGCTACAGCAAAGAAATCCTTCAAAAGGTCAACATCGAAGCCACAAAGGTGCTTGCCGAGGAGTCCATAAAGGCTGGAGTCAAGCGATTCGTTTATATATCCAGCCAGGCTGCGGGCGGTCCGGGCACCGGTCCTTTCCAAAAGACCGAGGATGATCCTGACTGCCCGGTTTCCGCTTACGGCCGCAGCAAAAAGAAGGCAGAAGAACTCCTCTACTCCCTCCGTGATAAGATAGAAGTGGTAAGCCTTCGCTATCCCGCGATCTACGGGCCGCGAGGGACCGAGACCTTGCGTATCTTCAGGATACTTCAAGGGCCGTTACAGCCCATTATGGGATTGGAACCGCTTTACACCTCGATGGTCTATGTAGAGGATGCGGCGCGTGCAGCGGTTGCAGCGGCTAAGGCGAAGCTGCTTTCCGGCTCGATCTATTACATAACCGACGGTATTGATTACATCCTTGAGTATCTTTACGATCAGATCGGTGAAGCGCTGGGCAGGAGGGGGATGCGCATCAGGCTGCCCTTCTGGCTCGTTTCGCTGGCCGCATGGTGGACCCATGAGGTGCGCGGTGAGCAAACCTCCTTTACCCGCGAGAAGGTGCGGGAGTTCAAAGCCAGATACTGGCTTGCTTCGTCTGAGCGGGCTATGCGCGAACTTGGCTGGAGACCTCAGGTTCTGCCCCAGGAGGGGTTTGCCAAGACGGTGCGATGGTACCGTTACAAGCGGTGGCTGTGATTAATACCCCACACGTACGCTACACGATCTCTCGGGGACCTCGAAGGGCGAGAAAGTTGTTTAAGGTTAATGGCTGAAGTAAAAAAGGTTCTGGTAACCGGTGCATCTGGATTTCTTGGTTCGCACATATCCGAGGCGGCGCACCAGGCTGGATACGAGGTTCATGCCTTGATCCGCGCCGCCAGCCCACGCCGCTGGCTTGGGCACGAATGGCTCAATATCCATGTCGCCGAACTCGACGATCGCAAGACGCTTTCTTCGATCCTTAAGGATGTGGACGCAGTGATCCATAACGCGGGAACACTCTGGGGGGCATATCATAAGGTGAACACCGAGGGGACGCGGGTTGTTGCCGAGGAGTCTGCCAAAGTCGGGATCAAGCGTTTTGTCTACATCTCAAGCATGGCCGCAGGAGGGTCCTCGAATGGGCCTTATGCAAAGGATGGCGGGGAGCCGGATAACCCTATCTCTTCGTACGGGCACAGCAAGAGGGATGCCGAGCAGTTGCTTTACAATCTGCGGGGCAAGCTCCACGTGGTGATCTTGCGCTATCCCATGATCTACGGGCCGCGCGACACCCAGGGGCTGCGTCTTTTCAAGACGTTCAAGATTTTCATTAATCCAAGCGTTGGGCTGAGGCGTCGCTACATCTCGGCGGTCTACGTAAAGGATGCGGCACGGGCAGCGGTTAGCGCCCTTTTTGCCCCGGTAAGCTCCGGCTCCTGCTATAACATCTCCGACGGGGCCGATTACACGTTCAACAAGCTCTACAAGGTGGTAGGCAAGGTTTGGGGGAGAAAGGCTCTGCGCATCCCGGTGCCTTTTGATCTGATCATGTTCGGCGCATGGCTGGTCAACGATCTCCTCAATGGCAAGACCGCCTTTAGGCCTGATCAGATGGGGATGTTCCGTGAACGCTACTGGCTCGTTTCGCCGGAGCGCGCTATTCGCGAACTCGGCTGGGAACCTCAGGTTGACATTTATCAGGGGGTTAAAGAGACGGTGCGATGGTACAAAGAGAAAGGCTGGTTATGATTCACCCCACGCCGTTACTGCGTAACGCCGCGGGGACCCCGAAAGGATAGCAATTCTATGAAGGCTAAGAAACTTTTGCAGGAGCTTGAGCTGGTGGCCGAGAAGCTCGTGATCCAGACCATCTATGATACATTTGAGGGGAAAGGTGGCGGCTGCCGGGTCATTGACAACCGCTACGTCGTTATAAACAGCCGTCTGGCGGATAGGGTAAAGGCCGAGCTCTTCCTTAAGGCTCTTTCCGAGCTTGCCATAGACGAGATATACATAAAGCCTGAGATCCGCGAGTTGCTTGAGGAAGCGCGTTTATCCAGACCACAATCCGAAGAATCCCAAGAACAAGAAGGAAATTAATGCAGGGGCACGGCATAGGATCTGTGCCAAAAGATCCAACCCTACGACTTTCTCGATAATCATCGGATTGACGACGCGCATTAAAGGCACACAGGCTACGTATCTACTTGCCTCAATTCACCTCTTGTCTTAATCTACGTCAATCTGTGCTCCGAAGGAGAACGACTGAAAGGAGTTCTCATCTGCGGTTTCAAGGGGTCTTGACCCAGTCCGCATACCTTGCCCTTGCAACAGGCGAACCTGAAGGTTCGCGCTACTTTTTGGAGGCCGCCTCTTTCTCGTCGGCACCTCTCGTATCGCGGGTAAAGAACTTAAACGTCCAGGGGTTGAACCAGATGGCAAGCACAATCGCCAGGTAGCCCAAAATCAAAAGCAGGGTAATCCAGTAATAGTTGGGGTTGCCCAGCTCGTATCCGGTGGCAGGCAGGTTGGCCATGGCAATCAAAGGTATCCCCATTAGCAATCCTATCCCCGAGCCGTAGATGGCGTCAGAGGCGGCAGATGTTCTAAACTGCGGGTCCACCCCGCGCAGCAGCGCCATGCCGGTGGCGAGCGTTCCGGTGTGGGTGCCGAAGAAGGTAAGGAAGTGCTCCACGTATGTCTTTGGCCATACCTTTTTCACGAAGAACCAGACGTAGCCTGCGGTGGCGGCTCCGCCGATGGTGGTTACGATAAGTATCGGCACGATGTATGGACCGAGCACCCTGACGTTGATCGCCGCGATTGAGGCGGCGATCATGAAGTCAATCGACGTGCCCCCGATGTGCTGCAGAAGGTAGTTGTTGGTCCCTCTGTTGCCTTTGATCCATCCTTTATCCTCAAGTCTGCGTATAAATTTGCCAACCATGGTGCCGATAAGCGCCCCGAACCCGAAGTGGAATCCCCAGAACAGCTTTAACATATTGGCGCTGAATTTGCCGGGAACCAGTGTATTCAACAACCATGTGAGTCCTTCAAGGCCTAAGAGAAGGGCAATATAGATTCCGCCAATCAGCATGAGTTGGGTGGTAGCCTTGTCGATTGAGCGCGCCATGCCGGAGTAGTCGCGTTCCTTCTCGATGAGGAAGTGGGCCCCTGGTTTGGGTGGTGGTGGTTTGCCAAAACCCGGCTCAGGCTCGCCCAGACGCTTGCGCCGACGGATCAGGATGTTCATGAGCGGCACGCCCACTATACATGCCCAAAGGAAGCCTATGGTCGAAAAGCTTAATCCCACCGATGCCCCGTTCGGGAAAGCGGAGGTGGCGGTGCCGGGAACCATGATATTCGACCATAACTTGCCCATCTGGCTTGCTAAACCGGGGCCCTGGCCAAATCCGAATGGCAAAAGGAACCCGAACGACGGGAAAAGATTGGGGAACAGGGTCAGCATCAAAATCAGCGTTACACCAAGACCGACAAATCCCTGGATCCCGTAGGAGACCACCATGTAGAATCCACCGGAGACCGCCGAGCGGGTCCTGCCTTTTCCTTCGCTGCTCTTGAGTGCGAGCGCTATGAATGCTATCCCCATCAGATGATAGATTAACGTCAGAAGGGTTCCGGATTGAAGCGGGGTTATGACTTCCGTGAAATCTCCGTGGATGCGGGTTATCTTAGGTAGTATGTTAAGTACACTGGGGCCGACGGCAAGTCCAATGAATCCGGCGATGATCGCGTCGGGGATGCGAAACTTGCGGATGAACGATACGAACCGTCTTAGAACCACCGCGATAAGAAGAAATACGCCCAGAAGGGCCAGATCAACGATCAAACTCCAGGATTCAAGCATCTAAATCCTCCTTTGCTAGTCTCAAGACTTTACTTTGTCTAACTTCCTTAAAATCTACTCAACCCCCTACATCTTTTGATTCACCACATCATCGCTCATCGAATACCTGGTCAGGAATCGGAATACCGGCGGGAGAAACCAGATCACGAGCGTCAAGGCGAGATACCCTATGACCAAAAGCAGGCTGATCCAGTACAGGTTCGGGTTGCCGGTCTCAAACCCCTCTATGGGCAGGGTGGCGACGAAGATCAGCGGGAATACCAATGGCAGCGCCAATGCCGAGCCGTACACTATGTCTGATGCGGCTCTTGTCCGAAAGTATGGATCAGCCCCGCGA
>JAYELY010000001.1:3267-6491 GCA_034717795.1 Caldifarciminota bacterium | reverse complement strand
CGTAAATTGAAGGAGAGTGATGCTGAGCTACAGCGAGTTACTCAATCCGACCCATGAGAGGGTGAAGCGGATACTACAGGCGGGCGAGAAACACTTCAAGAGATACGGATTCCGCAAATCCTCGATCGGTGATATATGCGCCGACGCCGGAATCTCCAAGCCAACCTTTTACAAGTACTTCGACAAGAAGGAGACCCTTTTCTTCGCAGTACTCATCTATCTGGGACGCGGCTTCTTTACCGCCTACGCAGAACGAATCAAGGGGCTTAACAAGGCCTCTGAAAAGCTTGCCGCCTATCTTGAGACAATGGAGGAGTATCTGCGTGCCAATCCATTGTTCGCCGAGGTGTTTACCCATAACCCGGAGCTTCGCAAGAGCTGGTCAGGGAATCCATTGAGCATGGAGTCGTATCTTTACGGCGTAGACTTCATTGAAAAGATCATCCTTGAGGGCGTCGCCTCCGGTGAATTCCGTATAGCCGATCCACGCAGAACCGCCCACGTGATATCGCTAACCACAATTCTTTTCTCGGTCTTCGAACCTGAGATGCCCGGCGCGACCAAGAAGTCAGATGCAAGCTTCCTGTTTGACCTGTTGCAGCACGGGATCATAAAGCGCCACTGAGGGCTGAACGTTCTTGCAGGGAGTGGCGGAAATGAATCCTCCTTTCTCCTTCACGGAATGGATCGGAGGGAAAAAATCTAAAAAGCTCGCCCCAATACTACATCTCATTTATCCCCTGTGATTTTTTGTCCTTCCAGAACAGAAGGAGCACAAAAATCAACAATCCGCGCCGGAATACGTCTTATCTTAGCTATGAGTAATCGTGGCACGCGTGCTTAACTAGTTAAAGGAGTCTGGCTTGACTCGTAAGGAAGATCGGTGCTGAGTTACAACGAGATTATTAATCCTACGGATGAGAGGGTAAGAAAGATACTCCAGGCTGGTGAAAGGCATTTTGAGCGGCTCGGGGTTCGCAAGGCCTCCATAGACGAGATATGTGCCGATGCAGACATCTCCAAGCCCACCTTTTACAAGTACTTCGACTCGAAGCAGGCCCTGTTCTTCGCGGTGCGAATCTACACAGCGCGCAATCTTTACACCATCTATGGGGAGCGATCCAAAGAACTCAAAACAGCCGCCCAGAAACTGGTCTGTTTCTTCAAACTGATAGAGGAGTTCTCCTTATCGAACAAACTGTTTGCCTCGACGTTTGACGCCAATCCGGAGCTGCGCAGGGACTGGATAAAACATCCTTTGAGTATTGAATCGTATCTGCACAGGGTGGACTTCGTTGAAAAGATAACCCTCGAGGGGATAGCGTCCGACGAGTTTCGTTCCGCAGACCCGCGTGCCCTTGCTCATGTGGTGATAACTAGCACCTTCCTTATACCAACGCTAAGGCAGGCTGCCCCTGAATTCTTGCCTAAAGACACCTCCATCTCCGAGTTCGTGTTCGACCTGCTCCTGAACGGGATAAAAAAGTAGCATCGAAAACCGCAGATTCGGTTGATCCCTTCGTCCGCTCTTTAGAGCGGCCACCTCCCTTATGAAGGGAGGCAAAACAGTCCCCCTTTTTAAGGGAGAACTAAAGGGGGATCAGATTCAATTAAGTTTAATTATGCGGGCCGACCTAAAGGTCGGCCCCTACGATTTGAGTCCGAATCTGCGTCACCGAAGGAGAACCCTGCTGGAGTTCCTATCTGCGTACCGTAAGGTGAACGACTGCAAGGAGTTCTCATCTGCGGATTCAAGGGTTTTGATCCAGTCCGTCAAGGTCGGCCCCTAAGAACTTAATCTGTTGAGATTGCTTCGTCGCTAACGCTCCTCGCAATGACACTCCCACCTAACCTCCGCCATCAAGGGGAAGGAAGTAATGCAACGACACGGTCATTGCACTCCATAATAAACGCCCTGCGTGGCTAATTTAATCTGCTCCTTTTTGCCTGCGGCAAAAAGATCGCAGAAAAAATAGGGAGGGACGTTGACACCTTTGGTGTCCGCTACGCACCCGACAGAGCACAAACGTCAGGTCGGCCCGGTTTTCTTGTTTACCTTTTAAAGACCTCTTTGAGGGTATCTTCAAGGATTGAAAGCGCGGTATCAACATCCTCTTTAGTGACAACCAGCGGCGGGATGAAGCGGATGCCCGAGGAACCGCAGCCGAGGATAATTAACCCGCGCATGAACGCCTGGCGTACCACGGCGGTGCGTTTTTCAGGCCAGCCTTCGCGGGTATCCTTGGATTTTACTATCTCGATCGCCAGCATCAGGCCTCTGCCACGGGCATGGTCCAGATGATCCCAGTTGGAGCAAAGCTCGGTAAGTTTTTCCTTGAAATAAGCGCCGACCTTTGCCGCGTTGGAAACAAGTCCTTGTTCCAGAAGCTCGATAGTGGCCAGCGCCGCACTGCAGGATACAGGGTTGCCGCCGAAGGTTGAGGCGTGCGCGCCAGGCTTCCAGTCCATAATGGACGAAGATGCGACGGTCGCTCCCAGGGGCATTCCCGATGCGATCCCCTTGGCAAGGGTCACGATGTCGGGAAGCACCTCATCGTGCTCGATTGCGAACATCTTTCCTGTGCGGCCCATGCCTGCCTGTATCTCGTCCGAAACAAACAGGATGCCGTGCTTCTCGGTCAGTTCCTTGAGCGCCTTCATGTATCCTTCAGGCGGCACGTTGTACCCGCCCTCGCCCTGGATAGGCTCGGTAAAGAACGCCGCCACCTCTTCGGCAGGAATCTCGCCCTTGAACACCACGTCTTCGATGTAGCGAAGACACCACAGGTTACATGAGGGATATGTCTCGTGGAAGGCGCAGCGGTAGCAGTCAGGATAAGGAACGTGGATCACCTGAGGGACTAAGGGTGCGAAACGCTCGCGCTGGATAGCCTTTGAGGAGCTAAGGGACAACGCCCCGAATGTTCTGCCGTGGAACGCGCCGTAGTAGGCAAGCCAGTAGGGACGTTTCGTGTGATAGCGCGAGAGCTTCATCGCCGCCTCGACCGCCTCTGCCCCTGAGTTGGAAAAGAAGACCTTCCTGTTTGGCGCGCCCGGGACAATCTCGGCAAGCTTTTGGGCCAGTTCGGCCTGAGGAGGGTAGTAGAAGTCGGTGCCTGACATGTGCAGGAGCTTTCCAGCCTGATCGCGGATAGCGGCAACGACTTTTGGGTGGCAGTGGCCGGTGGCGCATACCGCGATGCCTGCGGCGAAATCAAGAAAGC
>JAYELY010000001.1:0-3167 GCA_034717795.1 Caldifarciminota bacterium | reverse complement strand
CGATGTCAAAGGCGACACCATGACTAGTTTTATTGCCGAAGAACCTCCGAAAGAAACACCAACTCTTTGGACCCCGCTCTCCCCTATCGGAAACAAAATAGTACTGCTGTATCACAACAATCCTGAGGGTCTCCACGCGCAGGTCTTCGACCCTCTAGGCCGCAAGGTGGATGAGATAGAATCCCCTTCCCCTAACCCCTCCCACCAGGGGAGGGGAATTAGTTAAACGGCGTTGCACAGCAACGGCGTGGGGTGATAATCCCCCTTTAGTTCCCCCTTACTAAGGGGGATTCAGGGGGATCAAAGGAGTCGAGAAATAGCAGCTCAGGCCTTTTTATCATCGCGAGCAAGCCCAAGGCTTGTGTGGCTCCGAAGGGTGACCGAAGGGAACAATCTCATAATCAGATGGACTTCTCGTTATCTGGAAGGAGTTTTTTCCCACGTCAATGCAGGAATCCGAAGCGAAATATGCCGTCGCTTTGCGATCCTTTCGCCGCAGGCGAAAGGGAGCATCACAGATCGCCACCCTTCCCAGCCTCTGAACGAGGCGGACGGTCGGTCGCGATGACATTTGTGTATTCGGGGTCCCCGCGATGCGACGCCTGCACCCCCGTCGGGTAAAGATACAAAAGGTTATCCTGATAAAGTTAAGAGATCAGCGAGCTGTAACAAAAGGGCAGGGGCATCCTTGAGAATTCAGGCACGGGAGTAATTCCAGGTGCTGAAATATCATTATATTTCTGGAGACAAAAACTGTGAATCAGGACGCCTTAACGGTCTTGGACAGTCTGCCATTATACTCTTAATACCCTTGACAGAATCTTTTATTGGGCTATAATCCGTTACCAACCAAGGAGGTAGAATCGTGAAAAAATATCTTATCGCTCTAGCACTGATCCTCCCCGTAATAGTCATGGGTGCCGAACTCAACATGGCTGCAACCGACGATTTCGTCAACTCGGTCAAGGCGGTTGAGGAAAAGATTGACGAGGCAGGCACCCTTTTGGACGACGCGGTGGGAACCTTCTTTTCCATGCTCGACTCAATCGTAGAACTCCCCAAATTCAGCGTTGCTAAAGAAGAAGTAATGGCAACGCTGGAAAGCGCAACCAAGAAAAAGGATGTTGAAGCGGCCCAGGAACTGTACGAAACCTATCTTACCGAAGCTGCGGCACGTGAAGATGCGCTCGCAGCGCTGTGGGAAAACAGCAATACCAAAGCAGAAATCACAACCTACTTCTCCAATCGCAAGGAGATAGCGCTTTCCATTAAGGACAATGCACAGAAAGCCGTAGAACTCGATATTGAAGCCCTCAAGTCTCTCCCCGATCTACCGAACAAGGGCAAGGCTGCAATAGAAGACATCACCAACCAGATCTCGTCTGATCCTACGGTTGCCCTTTCAGCCAAGAAGGTCATCAAGTCAGTGAAGGAATCCATTGACTCCATCAAGGCGACCAAGGAAAAGGCCGAGCGGCAGAAGGAAACCGCTGAAAAGCTTCTGAACTGGTTGAAAGATCTGGTGAAGACGGAAGAATAGGGCCTTATCCGTTGAGAAAATCGAAAAGAGCGGGACTTTGATCCCGCTTCTTCTTTAAGGCTCTCATTTAAAATCACCCCGCAGGGTGGCTATTGCTTGTTCCTAAGGTTTATGCGGTCAGCCCGCGCTTGCGCAGAAGTTTTGTTGTCAAATTGCTCTTCAGTTCACTGCACCACTGAATTCACCACCACCTTCCGTTTTTATTGAGGGTCGGAGACTGAAGGTCGTACTTGAGAACAGAAATTATCTGGTTTTCGGTACCGCTTGACGTCAAGACGACCAGCGAGAAGGTTTGAAAGTATTCGGTAATCTTGCTGTGGGGAGGAAGCTTGGCGCCATCCCCTAAACCCAGGCTGATTACCATGTTTTGAGATGTAGCAGGGTCGTAGAAGTCGTTAAGATCGTCAATGTTCATTCCCGTGTATAAATCCAGAGCTTCCTTGAGCGCGGGGTAGATTTTGGGCTTATACTGGGATAACTGAACGAGGTATCTGTTATCAGTGGAAGGACCGGTAATACCATCCCATTCACTAAAAACAGGCTTAATCCAGACCGTCAGAGGAACTCCATCGCGAAGAATATCAAGACTTACACTGTCAGGTATGTGCCATCCTTCGCCGTAGGTATAATAGGCGGTCGTACTGGCTTTATGCAAAGAACCGACGACATAATCGTTGCACTTATCCCCTCCGCAACTTCGGATAACGTCGCCAGGTCTTAAACCTGCACGATACCCCTCAGATGACGTGTAAAGCCCTCTAACCAGAACACCCCATCCGTATTCTGACTTTAATTCCGCAATGGTGTCGTTCACATCGGGATTCAGGTTTAAGAGTTCCAGATAGCCTTGCCTGAACGCATCCATATCGGGATATACCATGACTTGCATGTCGTAATTCGACGTAATCTTCCAGCTTATCGCATCGTTGTCATCCGTGAGCATCTTGTTAAGGTACGCGAGAGCTCCGTTATACTTGGCAGGGACTTGAGCGTGCGTTCTGTAGTAGGAACTGTAATAAGAATGAACCTGGGGTATAACGACATTGAATGTATCCCAGGTGAATTGCGTAGTTGGCAGGAACACTTGGCTGGGTAAGCTTGGCTCTCTCGGGGATGTGGTATTGCTTGTCTGCTCTGCTATCGCAGTGTCGGCTTTCGTAACATCAGTCGCAATCGTTTTGTTTTCCCTTTTCGTATAAACCTTGTAGTTCTGATCTGCAGTCATGCTGATTCCAACACTGGCCGAATGTAGAAGGGGTAGTACCTCCAACCTTATGTTATTGGTAGCACCTGACCCCAATGAGTAAACAGGTAACTCGAACCCGATACCCAAGGTAACGCCGTCATAAAACTCAATAGAAGGAGTAATCGCGTCACCAAAGGTAAGGCCTTGAGCCGAGAAAAGAAAGCTTGTCAATAATAGCTTTGTGAGGAACATCTCAAACCTCCTTGTGTTAAAAATTTTAATTTATCATACTAATATAAACATCATTGTCAACTTTGAGATAGATCGATACGCGGCTAAATTGCAGGCAGATTTATCACTTCTCTTGATCCTTTCAGTTTACTGGATCAGCCCGCGCTTGCGCAGGAGGGTTGAGATCACTTCCTCTAGCTTAGGCAGTGC